>JBLNCU010000117.1:0-14337 GCA_050260935.1 Bacillota bacterium | reverse complement strand
AGTATTGAATACCATATAAATTAGTTGAAAACCATGTCATTTTTAATAAATCCGGTTAAATAGAAAAGCTGGGATTATCCACCGCGACCTTGGTAACACTAATTACCAGGGTTTTTATTTTTTAAACCAACGCACATTCAAATAAGTAATTTGAATACGCGGGTATAATACCTAGCAAGCATTTATAAATAAATAGGCCGAAGATATGTTTGAATGCAACTTGGTATTAAGGAATTTTACAATTTAAGCCAACCGAGGTGAACTGCTTGGACCGAAGGGAACTTTCGATTCGCCGTATTTTGTTTATTTTTGGGTGTTGTTTTCTGGTTTTGGCCGGATTTTTGGTTCAATTGTTATTCATCCAGCTCTTTAATCATCAAAAATATGCGCGGTTGGCGGCTGTCCAACGTCAAAACCCGCTATTAAGCAACTCCTTAAGGGGGAATTTTTACGACCGCCGCGGCCGGATTATCCGCGGTACCGGTTATGACCGCTATTTATTATTCTCGCAAATGAACTCAGCCCGTTTGGCGGAGATTTCCAAACTTTTAGCGCCGGTAATAACCGGAAACTTGACCGGTTATTATCGTAAATGCCTGAACGCTCCCTTTTGGATCTACCCCCTGCCGTTAAATGCCCGTCAAATTAAAGCGATCTCCGGGATGAAAATTCCGGAGTTGAAAATTATTTCCCAGCCGGTTCGAAAAGATCAAAGCCCTGGCATAGCTTGGCATCTGTTGGGCTCCACCAATGAAAATCAGGGTCTTTCCGGGCTGGAATACCTCTACCACTCACTCCTGGACGGCAGGAACGCCGGGGCCACGATTTTTACCGTAAATGATGGCCATCGGCAGTACTTTCCCGGTCTGGGGTTACGCGCCAGCAGTATTCCCAACTCCACCGGAGTGGTTTTGACGATCGACGCCGGTATTCAACGGGCGGTAGAGCGAGTCATAGACCGGCGCCGATTGGTGGGGGCTATCGTCATATTGGATGTGAAAACCGGTGAGGTTTTGGCCATGTCCAGCCGCCCTATGGCAGACCCGGCACATAGCGGAGACGGCATCGCCGAAACCGCCCATCCTTACTTGAACAGGGCTATATCGGCTTACCATCCCGGTTCTTTGTTCAAACTGGTGACCTTAAGCGCCGCCTTGGATAGAGGGTTTCTCCAAGCCGATGACCTATTCTATGACCCTGGTTTTTACCGGATCGGCGCTAAAAAATGGTATTGCACCACCTCCAAAGGAACAGGACACGGTGTTATCGGCTTAACAGATTCCCTGGCCTACTCCTGTAATCCGATCTTCATTCAAATTGCGTTCCGCTTGGGGGCTGAGTCAATCCTGGAATATGCCGATAAATTTGGCCTGGGTCAACCCTGTAACATCGGATTAAAGGATGAATCATGGGGTGAACTGCCTTCCGGAATCGGACTGGCAGCCGGCGACCTGGCCAATATGGCCCTGGGCGAGCAGGATGTTTATTGCACCCCCTTACAGATGGCTTCGTTAATCCAGACAATCGCCAACAATGGGGTAAGGCGCGGACCTAGTTTGGTCAAGGGCAGTATCGACCGGGAAGGGCGGCGGGCTTGGCTGAAGCAATCTTCTCCTGTTAGAGTCCTTAAAACGTCTACCGCCAAGACGCTTCAGCAGATGATGAGCGCGGTTATACAATACGGTACAGGGACCGGAGCGCAAATCAGCAGGGGCGGGGCCGCCGGAAAAACAGGAACCGCCCAAACCGGTAGGGAGGGAAGTTTGACTCAACACGCGTGGTTTGCCGGCTTCACCCCTCTTGTAACCCCCAAATTCGCTGTAGTCGTTTTTTGCGAAAACGGGACTTCCGGAGGTGAAACAGCGGCTCCATTATTTAAGGAGATAATGGAGGAAATTTCCACCCAAAGAGACTAGCACGGAAAATGCCTTCTGTACATAGGTTATTTATACGGCGGAGGTTTGGATTTTCATCCAAGGTAATCTGGGATGGTCATATCCAAAATGCCTAACTAACCTTTGGGGAGGCAGAAAACCAGATGGTCATCTCCATTCTGGGGTCGGCGGTAGAACTGTTATTAGCAGGTTTTTTATACCTTTTTGGTTATATCTCCAACAACAATGTATTCCCGTTGCCATTAAGCGAGGAAGAAGAGAGCGCGCTACTTGCCAAATTAGAAAAAGGGGATGATGAGGCTAGAAATATTTTAATCGAACGGAATCTGCGGTTGGTGGCCCATATTGTTAAAAAATTCGACAGCACCGGGGAGGATACCGACGACTTAATCTCCATCGGCACCATCGGACTTATCAAAGGGATCAGCACTTTTAAGCGGAACCGCAACACCAGGCTGGCCACCTATGCCGCCCGTTGCATTGAAAACGAGATCTTGATGCACCTTCGGGCGATTAAAAAGAATAAAAACGATCTCCTGTTGTATGATTCCATCGGTTCGGATAAGGAAGGAAACGAGATTACCCTTTTGGACATACTGGACACCGGCTCAGAAGTGGTCTCCGAACAAGTGGAAATCCGGCTAGAAGAAGAAAAGTTAAAGGAGCGGATAGCTCAACTCAGTAAAAGAGAGCGGAAGGTGATTGAGTTAAGATACGGTTTGTTGGATGGCATCAACAAAACCCAGCGGGAGATCTCAAAAATGTTAGGAATTTCCCGCTCCTATGTTTCCCGGATCGAAAAAAAGGCATTGCGGAAGTTGTTTTGCGACCTCAATACAGCTGGAAACAGTGGGAAATAGGTTTTTTCTTTAGATTTTTGATACCTTTCAGGTAAATTCATTCCAGGAAAGATTAAATCTGAAACACTCGCCAATCATACGCCGAGCGGTAATTATTTCCATGAATATCTTTATGGCGGGCTGGCCAATATATACTCAGAGATTTGTAGTAGCCGAGGCGCAGATTGATAACGGCCTTGCCCCAGAGGCCAGCGCGGTGAGCGCAAGTTAGGTCGTTATCAATCGGGCAACTGATCAATATGGGTCGATGCCATTGATCCATATTGGTCTGAGCGCAGACTGTTATGGGTGGGCCAACTTATTACAGCGGTTGATGAGATCGTTGTGGTAGGGAAACTTATCCATAGCGGTCGAGCCCAGATTGTTATTGGAGCGAAAGGGTTTGTTTGCAGTCGAGAGATTGCAGGCAGATCCCCAAGTTTCAGTAGCAGTCGGTCAAAGGTTATCGTAGTACGTGTAATGGGTGTTTGTAGCCGAAAGGTTGCAGGTATCCACGTAACGTGGTGCGGTAGCCAGAGATAAGGTTGCTACAAGTCTCTTTTTGTTTTTTATTATTCCAGCGAATTCCTCCCAGTTTGTTGAAATATACGGTGATACATGTCCATTTTAGGAGGAAAACCGTCTAAGGTTACCTTTTATGCGTAATTTTGCTCATTTTTTAGCCAATATTATCCTTGTTTTAAAGACGGTTATCAGTTATACTAGTAATACAGTCTCTAGGTGTACGGGTTATTTTCTAGAGACTAAAGAGCGTCTTCTTGACGCAGACGTCGGCGGACAGGTCGACGCTCAACCCATGCTGGATTAGCCGGCATCCAGTATGGTGGGAAATGGTTTGTTTAGGTTTTTGGTTTTTCGGTTTTCGTTTTTTGGTTTACCTTTAATGATTATGATTTTTACATTGGCCACCTTCGGGTGGTTATCTTTTTTGCAACTGATTCCAGAATGAAACTTTGAAGATGGCAAAAATATTACCGGAATGGGGAGGCCAATAACCTCCCCCGTTTTTATCATACCCGGACATAACTTCAGGCGGGATTTTAAAATACGGCGAACTATAGAGTTAATGTGGTGTTAAAGTTTAAAGTTTACTCCCAAAGTCAGACCTTTAGCCTTCACTTCCTGATCGAGGTCATCAATCTTGAAACCGTAATACCGGTACCCCAGCGAGGCATAGATATCCTTAGCAAGGAGATAGTTGAGTTTTAACTTAAGGTTCAAGAGATCGGCATCATGATGATATCCATCTCGTTCAAAACGGCCGGAAAGCGAAAATCCGATTGAGCCTTGGAGAGTGGCTTTCTTTGACAGGTTGGCGATGGCGTCCGCTCCAAGTAAAATACCGCTGAATTCCTGGCCGGAATCTTTAAAATCCCGGTGATAGCTCGAAAGTGTCAGGTACATTCGGAGATCCCGGTCATTTAGGATCCGGTAACCGCCTTTTAAGTCATACCCGCTGAAATCATCATTCCGGTTACCCCTCTGATCCCAATCCCCTGTGAGCAACTCCAGATTTATTAGAAATTCATCGATTGGCAAATCGATCCCGATGTAAGTATCATTGGCGTCTCCATCCCCATACCAATCGTCTTCAACCTTACCGCCGATCATGAAATCTGCGTAAACTCCGGTGGCGGAGGCGGAGACGGCGCTTCCCAGGACCATCAAACAACTCATAAATAACACCAGTAATAGTTTTTTCATTAAAGAATCCTCCTTTTATTTTTCCTTGTTAGAATATGTAAATTTTTACTCTTTTATTCAGAACTGCCGGGGCTGTCTTTATGTGGGTGAGCGAAGGAGCATACCGTCCAAAACTTGTCCTATTCCAAAAAAGTGAGGAATCGGTCTAAAAACCCAATTTAATCCTGAATATTCCGGAAATTTTCACCCAAAAAAATCTGGACACCCCAAATATTGGGTTATATAATTAATCTTGGTACAATATCTAGTATTGGGAGGTTGTTTATGCACTGTCCTTTTTGCGGCCATTCCGATAGTCGAGTGGTCGATTCCCGCGCTTCCGAGGAGGCCAACGCCATTCGCCGGAGGCGCGAGTGCATGGTCTGCCAAAAACGCTTTACCACTTATGAACGGGTCGAAGAGGTTCCGCTGGTGATTGTGAAGAAGGATGGACGTCGGGAACCTTTTGATCGCCAGAAAGTATTAAGCGGTCTGCTGAAGGCCTGTGAAAAAAGGACTGTTCCCTATGCCAGACTAGAGGAGTTAATCACCGCCGTAGAACGGGAATTGCGCAACCGGATGGAGCAGGAGGTCAAAAGTACGGAGATCGGGGAATTAGTGATGGAAGGGCTTAAAACCATTGATGAAGTTGCTTATGTACGGTTCGCATCAGTCTATCGTCAGTTCAAGGATAGAAAAGACTGGATGCGGGAGCTTCAAAATTTGGAGAAAAATCATGAGACGGGGGACGAGCATTAATGGCAAAAAATCTGGTGGAGATCGGCGCAGTAGAGGCCAACGAAGCTTCAAACATTATTAAACTGATTAACCGTAATCCGGAAAAAGTTTTCCGGTCAATCCGCAAGCGGGATGGCCGGATCGTGGAGTTTAACCGCGCTAAAATCGCCGCCGCCATATTCAAGGCCGCCAAGGCGGTTGGGGGAGAGGATCAGCAACTGGCCGAAGAATTGGCGGAGATAGTTATTCAATATGTCCATAAACAATTAGGCTCCGGCATTCCTTCGGTGGAGGAAGTCCAGGATGCGGTGGAAAAGGTGTTGATCGAAACCGGACACGCCAAGACCGCTAAGGCTTATATTCTATACCGGGACCGCCGTACCCGGCTCCGGGAATCCAAATCCGAACTGATGGATGTGGTCCAGGATATTTTAGTCGAAACCAGCCGGGAAAACGCCAATGTCAGCAATTCTCCCTCCGCTAAAATGTTGCAGATAGCTTCGGCGGCTAGTAAAAAATATTACTTGTCCCGTCTAATACCGGATGAAATGGCCCAAGCTCATATCGAAGGGGATTATCATATTCACGATCTTGATTTTTATGCTAAAACCTTGACTTGCGTCCAAATTCCTTTAGGCAAATTATTGGAGAGAGGTTTCAACAATGGCCACGGCTATATTCGTCCGCCGAAAAGGCCCGCTTCGGCTACGGCTTTGGCCGCCATTATTCTCCAAAGCTCCCAAAACGATATGCACGGCGGGCAATCCTTCGCCTTTTTCGACCGGGATATGGCCAAATTTATGGACGGAGCTTCTGAGGATGAGGTTTACCAATCGATGGAGGCCTTAATTTACAATTTAAACTCCATGCACAGCCGGGCCGGGGCTCAGGTTCCCTTCAGCAGCATCAACTTGGGCTGCGACATTTCAGCGGCGGGCAGAATGGTTACCCGTAATTTACTATTAGCCTATGAGAAAGGATTGGGGCATGGCGAGACCCCGATCTTCCCGAATATTATTTTCCGGGTCAAACGGGGGGTTAATTTTGAGCCGGGCGATCCCAATTTCGACCTGTTTCAACTGGCCATCCGGGTCTCCGCTCAGCGTTTAAACCCCACTTTTTCTTTTATGGACTCCAGTTTCAATAAAGAATACGGTTCGGAAGTCGCCTACATGGGCTGCCGGACCCGGGTGATCGCCAACCGCCACGGGGCGGCCCAGACCGACGGGAGAGGCAATCTTTCCTTTACCACCATTAATTTGCCCCGGGTGGCTATCAAGGCTGGCGGCGATCTGGAGGTATTCTTCCAGGAGCTCGAAAAGATAATGACCCTGACTGCCAGACAACTATATCATCGCTTCCGGATCCAAGCCCGTTTACGGGTGAAGGACATGCCTTTTTTGATGGGACAGGGTTTATATTTGGACTCGGAACGACTGAAGCCGGACGATTTAATCGCCCCGGTGATCAAACACGGAACGCTCTCCATCGGATTCATCGGTCTAGCGGAGGCCTTGACCTGTTTGACCGGGGCTCATCACGGCGCCGATCCGGATTCCCAGCGGCTGGGGCTGGAAATCGTGAATTTCATGCGGAAAATGGTTGATGGATTCTCTGAGGAATACGACCTTAACTACACTTTACTGGCCACTCCGGCGGAGGGGCTTTCAGGGCGTTTTGTCAGTATAGACCGGCGCCGTTTCGGGGTTATCAGCGGGGTTACCGATAAGGAATATTATACCAACAGTTTTCATGTGCCGGTGGGTTTTGAAATCTCCTCTTTCGATAAGATTAAAATTGAGGGCCCGTATCATCAATTGACCAATGCCGGTCATATCAGTTATGTTGAGCTGAAATCGCCCCCAATTAACAATCTGGAGGCTTACGAAAGTATTTTACGGCAAATGGCCCTTTCGAACATGGGTTATGTCGGTATTAATTTCCCGATTGACGAATGTCTGGCCTGTTTCCACCGGGGAATTATTGATAATGATTGCCCGTCCTGCGGTTCAACGCAGATCCGGCGCATCCGTCGAATTACCGGTTATCTTTCAACGGTTGACCGGTTTAACGATGCCAAACAGGCGGAGTTGAAAGACCGGATCAGTCATTTTTAGATTAGGCGGCTTTTATTAATTAACCGCAAAGACACGGAGAATATATAATCTAGCCACAGAGACACGGATACACAGGGAATAATTAATTTGAAAAAATAAACTTTACGCGAATCGTTAATTTTATTAATCCTCTTTACCCGGAATAAAAAGGCTCAAGATAAAGCTCACTTCATTCCTCCATTCAGGGGGAAAATGGGGTTAGCAAAATTTTTAAATGCTTAATCAAAAATAAAAATAAAATAAAAAGTTTTTCTCCGAGTCTCTGCGCCTCTATGGCTGAGTTCTTAATTACTAAGGAAAATAAAAGGAAATTATGACCAATTCAACTGTCCGCATAGCCGGAATAGCCAATGAAAGCACTGTCGATGGGCCCGGTCTCCGGTGCACCATATTTTTTCAAGGCTGCCCCCATGCCTGTGACGGTTGTCACAATCCGGAAACTTGGGACCCAACCGCCGGCCGGGAAATAACGCTCACCGGTTTAATTGCGGCTCTCAAATTGAATCCCTTGATTAAGGGAGTTACTTTCAGCGGGGGAGAACCTCTTTTGCAGGCCGTTCCCCTGGCCGAGCTGGGTGGTTTTTTAAAAAAACTCAACCTAAACATCTGGATATATACCGGATATACTTGGGAATATTTGCTGGAGCACTCAAACCGCCCCGGCTATCTGGAATTGTTGAAAGTTACCGATGTTTTAGTTGATGGTCCATTTAAGCAGGGCTTAAAGAGTTTAACTTTACCGTTTAGGGGTTCCCGCAATCAACGCCTTATTCAAGTGCCGGAGAGTTTGAAAACCGGAACAATCGTTGAATGGCAACCCGCATCGGTTACCTAAGACCATGGGTTGGTATAAAGAGAACAAAGACGGTTTAATAGCATACCGTTGTCAAGAATTGAATAACCCCTCGGTAATTCAAGCCTTTTCCACCAGGAGTTGCGGCAATATGGGATTGCATACCGGGGATTTCTGGGAGCAGGTTGTTGCCAATCGCCGGCTTTTCCTGGATTTGTTGGGATTGGACCTGAAGAGATTAATCGCCGCCCAGCAAATTCATGGGACTATGGTTGAACGAGTCGATGAAAAGATGGCGGGTGCAGGGGCGCTGGTTTTTGAAGAGGCCTTGTCAGGCACGGATGCCTTGATTACTAGGGAATCAGGAGTTATACTTTCAATATATACCGCCGATTGCCTGCCAATCTTTATTTATGACTCCGGGACACCGGCGGTGGGAATAGTTCATGCCGGCTGGCGCGGGACAATTGAACGGATAGCCGAAGTAACCATCGATAAAATGATCCGGAATTTCTCCACTAATCCGGCGGCTTGTCAAGTGGCTATCGGTCCGGCGATCTGTAAGCGGTGTTTCAGGGTGGCGGAGGAAGTGGCCCGGAAATTTGCCGCGATTGATCCGGAAACGGTTGAGGAAACCGCCGGCGGGTTTGAAGTTGATCTCCAATCTTTTAATCTTTATCTTCTCCAGGGGATGGGGGTACCCAAAGAACAGATTTTGGTTTCTGATGCTTGCACCAGTTGCGGGCGGGAGGAGTTCTTTTCTTACCGGGCCGAATGCGGTAGTACCGGAAGGATGATGGGAATAATTGCTTTACTGTAAAATGGATTTATGGAGCGGAAATTTTTGAAAGGTGAATACTTTGAAAGTAAGGGAGACCCCTTCCCCCGGTTTCAAATAAAAATTACCCGGCTCTTTAAAGTTTTGGGCGGGATCTTAATCTTAATACTAATTTATGAGGCCCTGGGTGTTCTGGTAGGTAATCTGACCGCCAAACCGGTTGTCGCCAGGTGGGATACAATTGAAAAAGGATGCTGGACCGAGGCGCTTTTCCTGCGGGAGGAAACCGCAATAAAAGCTCCGGCTACCGGTGATCTAAATATCAAATTAATTGACGGAACCCGGGTCCCCCGTGGTGAAGTAGTGGCTTTTATTAATGCTTCCGATTCCAACTATTCGGCCGGGGAATCCAATGTCCAAACTAGACTGAAATCTTTACGCCAGGAAGCTTTAGCGCTTCAGATGAGCTACAATCGGGTTCAAGCGGAGATTGACGCCAAAAGAATACAGTTGAAACGGATTCCAAAAAACTCTAAAAAAGCCCAAAGTATGGATGAAGATTTATCCCTATTGGAGCAGGAAAAAGCCAGCCTCTTCAGAAATATTCAAATGAACTGCCTCCAAACCAAGCAGCTTCAAAAAAAAATTGGCAATGAACCGGGGGGGACGGTTTTGGTTAGCGCAGAGAACCCCGGGTTCTTTTATTCCCGGTTCGACGGCTGGGAAGGAAAGCTGTCCCCGGATTTTTTCACCCGGATTAGTCCCGCCGATTTTAAACGCCGGTATTCCTTGAAATCCCCGGGGAAGCAGAGCCGTTCCGGGGAGGTCATCGGGAAGGTAGTCAACCCTTTTAAACAAGTTATCGCTTTGCTGTTGGAACCGGAGCAGACCGGGACACCGGATGCGGGAGAGACTTGGTGGTACCGGAGCGGAGAAAATACTTACCGCTGTTCCGTTTGGAAGAAACTACAATTAGAGAACGGTAAAATACTAATTGGATTGGAAGATACATCCCTACCGGCGGAATTGATGCCTAACCGCCTTAACAAGATTTTTCTAATTTACCACCGGCGTTCCGGTGTATCTGTTCCAGTTCAGGCATTGTATAAACGGGGTGGAAACACCGTAGTCAAAAGGGTAAAGGGGGATGGGTACCAGGAGGAAAAGGTTACTGTACTGGAAACAGATGGCATCAAAGCGATTATTAGCGGCATAGATTTTGGTACGACTATAATTTCGCGATAGGGGGCCTGCAGTTGAAGAAGGTATTTGTAATCGATACCAGCGTTTTGGTTCATGATCCCCAGGCCTTAAATGCTTTTGAAGATAATGATATTGTAATTCCGATTGCCGTGGTTGAAGAGATAGACGGTCACAAAAAGAGACAAGATGAAGTAGGCCGAAATGCCAGGTGGGTTTCTAATTTTCTTGACAAATTACGGAGTATCGGCCATTTAGATACCGGTGTGCCGCTGGGAAACCAGGGCGGGACTATCAGGGTTGAGTTGAACCATCAGGAAGTCGACAAACTCCCCCCCACCCTCGAACGGACAAAGATCGACAACCGGATTATCGCCGTGGCTTTAGCTTTGAAACAGCAAGACCACCTGCCGGTAATTTTAGTAACCAAAGACATCAACATGCGGATTAAGGCCGATGCTTTAGGAATCGCCGCCGAAGATTACGAAACCGATAAAATTCAAATCGAAGAGGTCTACACCGGATTCAAGACCGTTAAAGTCGAACCGGATCTAATCGATAAATTTTACGCCGGCAATGAGGTAATTCTAAGAGAGGCCGATTTATACCCCAACCAAATGGTGATCCTGGAGGATTCTTTCGGTTCATCTAAGTCGGCTTTAACAAGGCATGTTAGCAATGGGAAACTGCTCCCCTTGCGTTACGGGAATCAGGACCCGTTTGGTTTAAAAGCCCGCAATAAAGAACAGAAGTTTGCCCTGGAATTATTACTGGATGATGAAATCAGGCTGGTCACTCTGATCGGCCGGGCAGGCACAGGAAAAACAATCTTGGCGCTGGCGGCGGGGTTGCAAAAAGTGGTGGAGGAGACCAAATACCGCCGGTTGGCGGTTTCCAGGCCGGTTATTCCGCTAGGGAATGATTTAGGCTTTTTACCGGGTGATATCGATGAAAAACTCCGGCCGTGGATGCAACCGATCTATGATAATTTGGAGTTTCTCTTTAGTAACCGCGATCGCAACGAAAAAATTGATCAACTGGTTAATAGTATGAAGGATTTAAACGTTTTAGAGTTGGAGGCGTTAACCTATATCAGGGGCCGGAGCATCCCCAACCAGTTTTTGCTGGTGGATGAGGCTCAAAACCTGTCTCCCCATGAGATTAGGACTGTGATTACCAGGGTGGGCGAGGGGACAAAGATCGTTTTAACCGGTGATCCTTACCAAATAGACCATCCATATCTCGACTCCAACAGTAACGGGTTGACCTTTGTGGTGGAAAGATTTAAAAATGAAAAAATTGCCGGCCATATTACACTGACGAAAGGAGAACGCTCCGATCTGGCCGAATTGGGGGCTAAATTACTAGGATAAATGAGTATTGCTGCCAATTTACAACAAATTCAGGCGCAGGTAAAACAGGCTGCCGCCAAAACCGGCCGTGATTTTTCCGGACTTAAAATCATCGCCGTTACCAAATATGTCGGTGTCACAGAGATGAATGAGGTGATCCGGGCGGGGATCACCGATATCGGCGAAAACCGGGTGCAAGATGCCAAAGCTAAGTTTCCGTTCTTGGAGAACCCGCCGTCGGGGGCAAAACTGACCCGGCATTTGATCGGGACTTTACAGACCAACAAGGTCAAAGCGGCTCTAGCGGAATTCGATTTGATTCATTCGGTGGACCGGATGGAATTGGTGGAAGCCCTGGCCAAGGAAGCGGCTAAACTGGACCGAAGGGTCGAGTTGTTGATTCAACTGAACATTTCCGGGGAGACTACCAAACATGGGCTTAGGCCCGGGGATTTTCCGATTTTATTAGATAAAATCAAAAGTTTTCAAAATCTGGTCCCTTGCGGCCTGATGACGATGGCGCCGTTGACGGACGATCCGGAGAAAACGCGTCCAGTTTTTCGCCAATTAAAGACTATCTTTGACGAGACCGCTAAAACTTTGAAAAATGCTCCCCATTGGCGGTATTTATCGATGGGAATGAGCCAGGACTACCGGGTGGCCGTGGAGGAAGGGGCCAACCTGCTGCGGATCGGGACCGCTATTTTTAAACCGTAAAAAAGTCGGGACGAGGTGAATGAATTGCGTAAATGGGAAAATGACGAGGATGCGCAATTTGATCAGGAACCGAGGCGGGGTTTTTTCGACAAGTTTCTGAATATATTCGGCTTCGAAGCCGAAGAGGTAATCGAGGAAGAAGAGGCGGCTTCCCACGAAGGAGCCTACCGCAAGGATCACCGCGATCGCGGCAGGCTGGTAAGTATTTCCAACTCCAATAAGTCGGTGAAAATGGTAGTGGTGGAACCGGGGAGTTTTGAGGAGGTTCAGGCCATCGTCGACCATTTAAAGAATAAGCGGGCGGTGATTCTTAACCTGGAGGAGACTGAAAAAACCACTGCCCGGAGGGTCGCCGACTTTTTGGGGGGAGCGATTTACGCTTTAGAAGGCACGATGCAGCGGGTCAGCGGTTCCATTTTTTTATTTACCCCGGCTCACATAGAGGTTTCGATGCCAATACGGACTGAACTGCGGGAGAAGGATAAGGAGCGGGGGTTAAATAATCAGAACATCTCATCAAGTCAGTTTTACCGGGGTGAACGGGACTACTAGGAGGGGTTTCAATGGCCAAATTGGGAATTGCCGGCGGCGGAGCCATGGGATCAGCGTTATTGAAAGGTATTATCAATCATGGATTGATACCGGCG
This sequence comes from Bacillota bacterium, assembly GCA_050260935.1. GTDB lineage: Bacteria > Bacillota > UBA4882 > UBA8346 > UBA8346 > UBA8346. Next base: position 1,557 of record JBLNCU010000117.1, on the reverse strand, counting down.
GCCGATATTTATATAGCGGAAATAGACAGTTTAAAACGGGAGAAATTAACGGCCGAGTATCATATTCAGGCCGTGGGAAATATGGCGGAAGTTGTCCATGAATGCGACACTATTATTTTAGCCGTCAAGCCGCAGATGATGGCCGGGTTGCTAAAGGGATTGGCGGGTGGGATTGAACATAAGCCGTTATTGATCTCCATAGCCGCCGGGGTAAGTTTGGCCTCTTTGGAAAGCCAATTACCAAACGGCCGTTTCGTTAGAGTCATGCCGAATACACCGGCCCGCATAGGGAAAGGGGTGGCGGTCATCTCCAGCGGGCATAACATAACTAAAGAGGATCTTCAATGGGTGGAGGAGATTTTCGGTTGTATCGGGAAGGTTCTGGTCCTCCCCGAAAATTATTTGGATGCGGTAACCGCCGTTAGTGGGAGCGGTCCGGCTTATATCTATTATTTTATCGAAGCGATGGTTGATGCCGGTGTCATGCTCGGCTTAAGCCGGGCGGATGCCCTGGTTTTAGTAACGGAGACTGTTTTGGGTTCCGCTGAGTTGCTTAAGGAGACCGGGGAAGACCCCCGAAGATTAAGGAACGAAGTAACCTCCCCCGGAGGAACAACCGCGGCCGCTTTATTTGAGCTGGAGCAAGGAGCCTGCGCCGGAATGATAATGAAAGCAATTGCGGCCGCCGCTCAAAAATCCGGGGAATTGGGGAGAAGTAACAGGTGATGGCATGGATGATTTAAAACCCACCACAAACGGGAGTAAAAATCCGCCGGAAAAAGAATTTGTATCCCGGCTTAATGATTTGGCGGCTCAAAGTCTGAGATCACAGGAGCCAAAATGGACCGACTTCCTTGAGCCCCCCGAAAGGGAACAAGCGCAAGCGGTCTTGGGTTGGGTATCCGGTGTCCGTTTCAATTCCTTCGGTGGTTATCCCAAAGCGGAGCGTTGCCGGATGGTTATCTATCCCGATTATTACATTGTAGAAACGATCCAGCCGCAACTTGCTTATTTGGAAATAAAAACTAACAGCCCGTCTGATTTAAGCCATCGTGATTACCTTGGTTCTTTAATGGGATTAGGGCTTAAACGCGAGAAAATTGGTGACTTGCTTGTCGCCGGGACTGGGTGTCAGGCGGTTATAGTGCCTGATCTAGTTGATTTTATAAAGGTTCACCTGGAGCGGGTGGGCAATCACCAAGCAACTATTCAAGAGATCGAAGCGGAACAACTAAATATCCCCAATTTAAGGGAGAAACAGATCCGCGGCACCGTCGCTTCCTTAAGACTGGATGCCGTGGCGGCTCTGGGTTTTGGTGAATCCCGTTCCCGGATGGCCAAGGAGATCAAGGCCGAAAAAGTCAAAGTCAATTGGAAGACCTTGGCCGACCCCGATTATCAGGTAAACCGGGGGGATGTTATCTCCTTTCGCGGCCGGGGCCGGGTGGTTTTCCAAGAGTTGACCGGCCACTCCAAAAAGGGGCGTTTGGGGGTCTTGCTGGCTAGGTATTTGTGACGTGCCCTCGGGGGAATAGGGTGTTGGCGAAATTCTAGCTA
>JBLNCU010000116.1:0-6624 GCA_050260935.1 Bacillota bacterium | reverse complement strand
ATTAACCTGACTCATAGATTTGCCTCCGATCTGTTTGGTTTAGTCACTTAAACATTATCAGAGGTTTTTCTGTGAGTCACTATTTTTCTATGTCTCGGCAATTAATTTTACAACTTACCTTAATAGTGATAATATCCCAGCGGCGGCTATTCGAAAACCACTTGGTAGGCATTGATTTCGCCGAACATTATTACCCGGTCGCCGGTCTGAATAACCTCCAAACCCTTGGGAAACGGGTTTATTTGGCCGTTACGCTCAATAGCCAGCACCAATAGATTCTTTTTCCGTAGATCCAACTCTGCCAGAGACTTTTGGTTTAACTCCGAATCTTCTCTTATTTCTTTGTAAATAATCCCCCAGTGCGAGTTTAAATGTAGTATCCGGTCATATTTGATCTTCAACGACAGTGCGGCGTATAAATACCACACCCCATGGAAAACAATTAAAAGCGCCAAGGTCACTCCGGCGAAAAAGTCTTGAGCGATCAGCCAATAGATCGCAAAAAGAAAAATTGTCAGCCACCAGGTTTTACGCAGCACAGGAACCCAGATAACGGAGGGATAAATACCACCGCCGGCATGTTCTCCCGGTTCCCCGATAATTAAGTCCCAGGCCAACTTTAGACTTCCGGCAAAACTATTGCCGCGCCTGATTAATTTCCCTAAAAGGCCCATTAGCGCGGCTATGTTAAAAAACAATAAGGTCAGCAATTTCAGTTCAACCGGCATTCTCTCCTCACCCCATAAAAGATATGCCGGTCTTCGGTTGGAAATGACAACGGAATTTCCAGTTGCTTATAACAATCCCCGTTCTTCGAATCCGGCTTGCAATTGGACCTCGGTTTTCGGCTCCCGGGCCACTCCGGTGGCGATAGCCGCTTTGGCTACGGCCAGCGCCACTGCCGGAACTACCCGGCGATCAAATGGTCGCGGTATGATATATTCGGCTGAGCGTTCCTGGTCGGTAATCAACCCGGCAATTGCTTTAGCGGCGGCCACTTTCATCTCCTCATTAATCTCTTTGGCCCGGACATCCAGGGTTCCCCGGAAAATGCCCGGAAACCCGAGCACATTATTGACCTGATTCGGGAAATCGGAACGGCCGGTGCCGACTACAGCCGCTCCCGCAGCTAAAGCTTGATCCGGCATTATCTCCGGCACCGGGTTGGCCAGCCCGAAAATAACCGGCAGGGGGGCCATTGATTTTACCATCTCCGGTTTGACTACACCGGCGGCGGATACTCCGATAAAAACATCGGCTCCAGCCATTGCCGTGGCTAAATCTCCTTTTCGACCCTGCGGGTTGGTCAAACAAGCAATCTCTTCTTTATAGCGATTGCCGGGGTCTTTCCCGGGATAGAGCAGGCCTTTGCTGTCACAAATGCTGATATTGGTAAAATTGACTCCAGCCGCTTTTAAAAGCTTGGCAATGGATATACCGGCGGCCCCGGCCCCGTTGATCACTATTTTAACTTGGGAAATATCTTTCCCTACCACTTTTAAGGCATTCAACAACCCGGCAAAACATACCACCGCTGTTCCATGTTGATCATCATGAAAGACCGGAATATTTAAAACCCTTTTCAACTGTTCTTCAATGGCAAAACAATGCGGCCCCGAGATATCCTCCAGGTTAACTCCGCCGAAAGTCGGTTCCAGCCATTTGACAGCCTGAACGACCCCGGCCACTTCCTTGGTGCCCAGGCAGATTGGAAAGGCGTCCACATCGGCGAATGTTTTAAACAATATCGCCTTGCCTTCCATTACCGGCAACCCGGCTTGAGGACCGATATCGCCAAGGCCGAGGACGGCTGTGCCATCGGATACAACCGCCACCATATTGCCGCGGTTGGTATATTTATATATCAGCTCCGGATTTTTGGCAATTTCCTTACAGGGTTCGGCCACTCCGGGGGAATAAGCCAGACTAAGATCATGGCCATCCTCGACCTTTACTTTACTGTGGACAGCCACTTTCCCCCGATTAACCCGGTGTAATTCCAAAGCTTCTTCACGTAATCCCATTCTCCTAAACTACCTCCATTTTTCTGTTATCCCTCAGTCTTTAGCCATCTAAGCTGGGATGCCAAGAGTTTAACCCCTTCATCCTGCCGTTCAAGCCGGCCTTTGACAATAGCCACGGCATCCGGATGATAACCATCCTTTATCGAGGCATAAAGTTTCGGGAAGATAATTGTTTCCACCGTCCCGGTCCAATCCTCAATCTTGCAACCGACCATTTGGGCGCCGGCCTTGGTGTTAATCACCCGCCAGCCAGTCACCACTCCGCCGCAAATTACTTCCCTGCCATCCGTCTCCTCTTCCAGGTCGGCTATTGGCATTATTCCGTTTTGGCGGAACTTTTCCCGCCATTGATCCAAAGGGTGGCCGCTAAGGTAAACACCCATATATTCCTTCTCCATGGCCAGCATTTCCGCAGGAGCAAATTCCGGGACCTCCGGCAAGGGGTCATTCTCAAGTTCATTCGCCAACCCGGCCATCAAAGAAAGCTGATTACGGGTTCCCCGGTTGCCGGTTTTTTCGAGAATCCGATCCAGGCCTCTCAACATTTGGTTGCGGTTGCTCCCCGGAAAATGGCAGGCTCCGGCTTTGATCAAACTCTCCAATACCCTTTTGTTAACCAGTTGGTTGTTAACCCGGCGGCAAAAATCATTCAAAGAGCGGTATTCCCCGGACCGCCGTTCATTGACAATCCTTTCAATAGCGCCAATTCCAACATTCTTGATGCTCAACAGGCCGAACCGGATCCCGGAACCCTCGGGGTTAAAGGCGGCGCTGCTGCGGTTGACATCCGGTGGGAGAATCGGGATCCCCATCCGCCGGCATTCCTCGATATATAAGGCGATCTTGTCGGTATTCCCCATCACGCTGGTCAATAAGGCCGCCATGTATTCTTGAGGGTAATTGGCTTTAAAAAAGGCGGTCTGATAAACCACCAAAGCATAGGCGGCGGAATGGGATTTATTAAAACCGTATCCCGAAAAATATTCCATTAAATCGAAGATCGTTCCAGCCGTCTCCAGTGGAACGCCTCTTGCAACTGCGCCTTGGATAAATTTTTCCCGCATGGCCATAAGAACTTCCGGCTTTTTTTTGCCCATCGCCCGCCTGACCAGGTCAGCTTCTCCCAGAGAAAATCCACCCAAGACGCTGGCAATCTTCATCACTTGTTCCTGATAGAGGATGACTCCGTAAGTCTCCTCCAAAATCGGTTCCAGCAACGGGTGGAGATAGGTCAGCGTTTTCTGGCCGTGCCGCCCTTTGATAAAATCCTCCACCATGCCGCTGCCCAACGGTCCCGGCCGGTATAAAGCCATCAAAGCGGTCAGATCGGAGAGCCTTTCCGGCTTTAACCGCATCAACAAACGGCGGATTCCTCCACTTTCCAGTTGAAACACTCCCAAGGTATTCCCCCCGGCCAATTCCCGGTAAGTCAGGGAATCATCGAGTGGAATCCGGTCGATAGCCACCGTTTCGCCCCGGTTTTGTTCTATTAAGGTCCTGGCGTCCCGCAAGACCGTCAAAGTCCGGAGACCCAGAAAGTCCATCTTTAAAAGGCCCAGGGCCTCAATATCCTCCATCGGGAATTGGGTGATGACTTCATTCTCATTGGAACGGGCCAGCGGCAAAAAATCGGTGAGCGGCTCGCCGGAGATGACCACTCCCGCTGCGTGGGTGGAGGCGTGCCGGGGAAAGCCCTCTATTTGAGAGGCAATATTAACCAAATGAGCAATTTTGGGGTTATTCTTCACTAAGTCGTTTAATTCCGGGGATTGGGCCACGGCTTCAGCGATGGAGATGCCCAGTTCATGGGGGATCATTTTGGCGACCCGGTCGACTTCTCCGTAAGAGATCCCCAGCACCCGCCCGACATCGCGGATGGCCGCCCGGGCTGCCATGGTCCCGAAGGTAATAATCTGGGCGACCCGGTCCTCGCCGAACCGTTTCCGGACATAACTGATAACCTCGCCCCGGCGTTCGAAACAGAAATCAATGTCAATATCGGGCATGGAGATCCGTTCAGGGTTTAAAAACCGTTCAAACAGCAATCCATGCTCCAGCGGGTCGAGACTGGTGATTCCCAACAAGTAGGCCACCAGACTGCCGGCGGCCGAACCCCGGCCCGGACCGACCATGATTTGTTGTTCCTTGGCGAAATTGACAAAATCGCGGACGATTAGGAAATAGCCCGGGAAGCCCATCTGGTTGATTACAGACAATTCATATGTAAGGCGGCTTTCCCGGGTCTCATCCCAGGCGATTCCTTTGGCGGTGATAGCCTCCCGGCATAGCTTTTCCAAATAAGCTTCCGAAGTAGTCCCTTCCGGCAGTTGAAATTGGGGCATATGGATCTTCCCTAGTTCCAACCGGACGTTGCAACGATCGGCAATCGCCACTGTATTGGCTAAAGCCTCCGGATACTCGGGGAAAATCTCCGCCATCTCCGCTGGGGTTTTCAGGTAAAACTCGGCGGTCGGAAACTTCATCCGGTTGGATTCGTCCACCGTCTTCCCGGTCTGAATACAAAGAAGCACATCATGAACTTGAGCGTCTTCCCGGTTTAAGTAATGGACATCATTGGTGGCCGCTAGCGGCGCCCCGCATTCAACGGCCAACCTGGCCAGATTCTGGTTGAGATTCCGCTGCTCAGCCAATTGTTGGTACTGCAGCTCCAGAAAAAAATTTTCTTTACCCAATATCTCCTGGTATAGGAAGACTTCCTTTTTGGCCTCCTCATAATTGCCGGCCAGCAATAACCGGGGTATCCTCCCGGACATACAGGCGGTCAGTCCGATTAACCCCCGGGAATATTTGGCGAGAAGTTGAAGATCGATCCGGGGTTTATAGTAAAAGCCTTCTAAATGGGCCATGGAGACTAATTTTAAGAGATTTTGATAACCCCGGTTATCCTCGGCCAAAAGCACCAGATGAAAAGGGTTTTCATCCACCTTTGGAGTTTTATCTTTGTACCCACGGGGGGCGACATACACTTCACAACCAAGCAGCGGTTTAATTCCGGCTTTCAAGGCCTGCTGGTAAAATTTAAGGCAGCCGTACATCACCCCGTGATCGGTAATCGCCAGCGCCGGCATGCCCAGTTGTTTGGTTTTTTCCAATAACCGGCCGATCTCCGCCGCCCCGTCGAGCAAGGAGTATTGGGTATGAACATGTAAATGAACAAACTGCTCCATCTTGATTACCAGCCATTAAAATTAATAAATCCCATTTCGCTTTCTTGCTTTAATTTCCCTGCCGGAATGGGACAAACTTTACTTCAACCTTCCGGCATAAACAAGCAAAATTCGACAGAGAAAATGTTATGGCGATGTTAAAATAAAAATATTCAGGGTTTTAGTAGGTGAACTTTGGTGGATGATTTAAAAAAGGCAATCACTCCGGACTTGCGCGAACAATTGAAAATCCTCAGTGAAGGCCTCCAGATCCTGGCGGAAACCGTCGAGAAGGATTTCCGGGAGTTGGAGCAAAAGTTCCAGCATTGTAAGGAGCTGAAACCTACTTCTGAATTATAGAAAATTTTCCTTATTAAAAAAACGCCGATTTAGGCGCTTCATACTGTTCATATAAAAACCCGGGTCCAGTCCCGGGTTTATTAGTTTTTAGGATTTTCTAGTTACTCCGTCCGCTTTAATACTATCGGAGTTTTTATGGACGAAAGTCTTACAACAAGTCTCCATACATGACTCAGCATGCATTTGCGGAAAATCGGTATGCTTGGGGGCATCCATCCGGTCCGGCGCCGCTTCGGCATAGGAGTCGGCGGTAACCATTATCTCCGACGCGCTGCACACATTCCCCTGATCCCAATAATTGCAATTTTCGATACTGCAATAAATATGCGACATTTTAAACCTCCTTTTTTATTTTTTCTAGTCGTAGTATAACCCAATCCGGCAAGCAAATTAAAGAAAAAATACCCATAATTAACTGGATCTTCAAAATAATCGCAGGAATTTTTAGGGGTTGGTTAAGAGACAATAATACCGGTAAAAAATTAGTTTTAGGATAGGGGGGCTTTTTTATTGCGAAAACTTACACCGGGAGAAGTATTGACCTTAAATACGCTTCTCCAGATGGAAACCAACGGCCTGGCCATGGCTAAAGCAGGGATCAATGGCATAACCGACGACCAGTTAAAATCATTAGCCGATTCTGGAATTACCGCCGCTGGGGCCAGAATAGCCGGCCTGCAACAGTTTATTAATGAGAACCATCTGGTTGCCGCAGAGGAGGTGCACTAAACTTGGCTATTCTAGATAATTTGTTTGGCGAGGCCACCGGAACCGATTTAAATAGTACACTGGCTATAAACTCACAAGCCGCAGCGGCGGCAGCCGCCAATGCTTACCTGATTGCTACCTTGCAAGCCACTACTCCGGAAGTGAGGAGGCTGTTTGGGGAATACTTAACCCAATCCATATTAGCCCATGAAGGTATCTCCAATTTAATTATTAAAAAAGGCTGGGCAAACCCTTATGACTCTCCGGAAAATCAACTTCATATGTCTTACCGGAGTTCGGAAACGCTTTTGGGGCATGTCCAACCACAAGCCTAGAAAGTAGTAAACTATTGGTCCTTTTTACAA
>JBLNCU010000115.1:0-3299 GCA_050260935.1 Bacillota bacterium | reverse complement strand
CCGCCCGCCTCCCGGAGACGTTGTACAATGAATCGCTTATTCCGTAATGAATTCCGATGGATAATCCAATCATAAATTTCTTTACCGGACGGCAGGACTCAATATCCCTTAATTTGAACTTGCGGCGCGGGAACCCGATTAGCCCAAAGACCAGTCTTATATATTCATCATCAATGGTTACGGTCAGTTTGGCGAACATGATTAACGCCAGTGTTAATATTACATAAGCAAATGAATCGGCGGGGCGGCTGATAGTACTAGAGTACAAAATCAGCATAACGGAGCCGAGGATAATAATCATCCACCAGCCGATTTGGGTATGTTTGTACATGGCTTCCCACCTTTTATCAAAAATTCTATTCTGTGCCCCCACAAGGGGATAGGGGGTTGACTATAGTTTTTGCTGAGAACTTTAGAATCATTTAAAATTTTACAGGCCGCTCACTTTTTTCAAAACTTTCTTAACCCTTGTTTGCTGGGACTGGCTTAAATCTCCCAGACGTTTCTCCAGAACCTGTTGAAATCTTATTTTGTTCTCCGGATTGGCTATAACCATACTGCTATAGACATCCGGGCCCCCCCTTATTTACAGTGGCACGTGATGTCGCGACTGGTTCAAATCAAATGGTGTTTAACGTCAAATGAATCCTTATCAAAACTACATTCTCTAATATTTTATATTCAATATTTATAGATAATCCCCCTTCCGGGAAATTTCTTTTTAGCCACAAAAAACTGGTCCATGAAACCGGTTTTTTATACTGGCCTTAGCTTTATTCAACGTTAACGATTACTTTTGCGATGTATACGCCGGAATCCGGAAATTACATCGCGTCAATTCAAATCCCAAACAACTCCCGGATCTCGGCCTCGGTTAACTTGGTCAACAGGGTTTCGCCGGGCTGGATCACGGCCTCGATCAATTCCTTCTTCCGCTGCTGCAAATCATAGATTTTTTCCTCAATCGTCCCCTGAGTCACCAGTTTGAAGACCTGGACCATATTCCGCTGGCCGATTCGGTAGGCTCTGTCGGTGGCCTGATCCTCGACGGCCGGATTCCACCAGGGGTCGAAATGAATCACAATATCGGCGCCGGTGAGGTTGAGGCCGGTACCCCCGGCTTTCAGGGAGATCAGAAAGATCTGGCCGCTTCCTTCATTGAAGGCCTTGACCATCTCTAGACGGTCCTGGGCTTTGGTGGCTCCCTCCAGGTAGAAATAGGAGATTCCTTGCGCCTCAAGGTACGGCTGGATCAGGTTGAGCATGCCGGTGAATTGGGAGAAGAGTAAAATCCGGTGGCCGGCCTCCAGAGCGTCGGTTAACAGCTCCTGGAGCAGCAGCATTTTCCCGCTTTCGCCCTCGTAATTCTCAAGAAAAAGGGCGGGGTGGCAGCAGATCTGCCGCAGCCGGGTGAGGGCGGCCAGGATCTGCAGCTGGCTCTTGGCAAAACCATTGGCCTCGAGTTCGGAGGCGATCTCGCCCCTGGCCATCTGTAGATAGGCGAGATAGACCTGGGTTTGCTCCGGGGTCATCACCGCGGTCTGCTTGCTTTCGATCTTCTCCGGCAGCTCTTTTAAGACATCCCGCTTCATCCGGCGCAAAACGAACGGCCGGATGTGACGGCTCAGATCCTGGATCGCTTTTTGGTCTTGTTCTTTAACTATCGGGCTTTCATACCTAGTGACAAACTTGGCGTGGTTGTGGAGATAACCGGGCATGACAAAGTCAAAGATCGACCAGAGCTCGGTGAGGGAGTTTTCAATGGGGGTCCCGGTAAGGGCAAAATAGTTCCGGGCTTTAATCTGTTTGACCGATTTGGCGTTTAAAGTATTGGGGTTCTTGATATGCTGGGCTTCGTCGAGAAAACAATAGGTGAACTCCAATTGCTCGTACAGCTCAAGGTCGCGGCGGATTAAGGGATAGGAGGTAACAATTATATCGTTCCCGGCGATCTCTTTCAACAGTTCCTGCCGTTCCCGGGGCGGACCGGCGATAACCAGTGCCCGCAACTGCGGCGCAAATTTATCGACCTCGGCTCGCCAGTTATAGACCAGGGAGGTGGGGGCAATCACCAAAGATGGGCTGCAGTTTTGTTCCCTTTCGGCTAGGATCAGGGTGATCACTTCGAGGGTTTTTCCCAATCCCATATCATCGGCCAAGATCCCGCCAAGACCATACATGGATAGCGTCTTTAACCATTTAAAGCCGACCTTCTGGTATTCACGGAGCACATTACGGAGGGGAGCCGGAACCTCGAACTCCATATCCTCCGGCTCCCGGATGTTCTGAACCATTTGTTTGAAAGCGGCGTTCCGTTCGATCCCGTGTAGTCCGGAATCCCGCAGCAGGCTGTCGATATAAAGCGCCCGGTATTTGGGAAGCTCGATTATTTTCTGCTGTAAATCCCCGGCGCTTAAGTCCAGTTCCTCCAGGAGATCGGCCACGGCGGCCAGTTCCGGTTCGTCAAGAGGCAGAAAGGAACCGTCGGCCAGCCGGTGGTATTTACGGCGCTGGCGTAAAGAAAGGAATACGGCGGCCAAATCCCGGTTGTCGATCCCCTCGTACTGCAGCGAAAGCTCCAACAGGTTGGAGCGGTTGTTTAAACGGACGCCGCCGCTGATAGTCCGGGGGTAGCGGACCTTCAGGTTTTTAAAATCATCCGAATAGTAAACCTCGGCCTCTTCCTTCAGTTCCGGGAGGAGGTAGCGGAGAAAATGATAGATTTTTTCCTCATCGTCAAGATAGATATAGTCCTTGGCTACCTTAAATTCGGCTTTTTCGAAGACTGCCTGGATGCGCCGCTCTTTTTCCACATCCCGGACGACGATCCTTTCCGGGGCGTCGGCTTCCCCGGCGCCCGCTTCATTGGTAAAGGGCAGGCTTTTCTGATCCCCGTAGTGAAACTCCAGTTTAGCGGAGATCCCTTCCGGGTGCTTGTCAAAGAAGACTTTGGCCTGGAGTTCCTCCTGGTAAAAGTTTTTGGCCAGGTCTTCGGCTATCGACACCCGCCCCAGCTTCCGGAGGCTCGGCAATAACTCCGAGACCAGGCGCTCTTTTTGGCGGTCCCGGAAAACGATCATATTCCGCTGCTTTTGGAGGCAGCTTTGATAGAGCGGGAGCAGGTATTTTTGCTGTCCGGGGGATGGGTGGTATATTTGGCCCCGGTGATAGTAATAGTCGCCCTTTTTAGTCAGCGCCAGCACCTGGTCGGGGCCTCCGGTATTGACCGTTAATAATAGGTTGTTCAGGTCCCGGGTGAGGTCGAAATTAAGCTCCAAGTCCTGTTCCAAAATCCGGAG
>JBLNCU010000114.1:0-3017 GCA_050260935.1 Bacillota bacterium | reverse complement strand
TTAAATAATGGTGAAAACAGTGGCTTTAGTGATAGCCGAAAAGGTTTTTCGCGACGAAGAATACCAGGTTCCGAAGGAGATTTTAGAAAAAGCCGGTTTTAAAGTTCTTACGGTCTCCACTACTTTGCAGCAGGCTGTCGGGAAATTGGGTTTGCTGGTTCAACCCGATACTTTACTTCAAGAACTCCGGGACAAACAGTTGGATGCCTTGATTTTTATCGGCGGCGGCGGCAGCTCCCAGTATTTTGAGGATCCGGTTGCGCACGAGTTGGCCCGTTATTTCTATAATGAAGGGAAAATTGTCGGAGCTATCTGTATCGCCCCGGTTATTTTGGCCAATGCCGGTTTATTAAAAGGGAAAAAGGCGACGGTTTTTCCGGATGGGAAAGATGTACTGGCAAAGAATGGAGCCGTATACACCGGAAACAAAGTGGAGATTGACCAGAGGATTATTACCGGTTGCGGTCCAGAAGCCGCGGAAGTATTCGGCAAAGAACTGGTACGTTTACTAAATGCTCGCTTTTAAATCTTTTGAACCCGCATGTTCTTTTGGAACCTTGTAGGTGAACTACAACGGGTTTTTGTTTTCATAACCCAAAACTTTTTTCCGCAGGGATGGGCCGAAAGTTGCTGGAATTTAACAAAACTTTACAGAAGTCAGCAGGAATTAACCTAGGAATCGCGAAAAGTTAGAATGGGTCTGAATAAATCTCTCCATAATTGCTTTTTATATGAAATTACTGGGTACGCTATACGGGGGTTGGTTAATGAAGGCGATGATAATGGCCGCAGGGGTCGGTTCCCGCTTGGAACCGTTGACCTGTAATATACCCAAGCCCATGGTCCCGGTGGTAAACCGGCCCTCTATGGAGCATATCATCAATCTGCTGGTAAAAAACAATATCACTCAAATAGCCGCTAATTTATGGTATCTGCCGGAAAAGATTCAATCCTATTTTGGGGACGGCTCCAAATTTGGAGTAGAGCTCCATTACTCATTGGAAAAGGACTTGATGGGTACTGCCGGCGGGGTAAAAAAGCTGGAGTCTTTTCTTAATGAGACTTTCGTGGTAATCTCCGGCGATGCCCTAACCGACATCGATTTAGAAGCTTTAATTGAAAGCCACCGCCGCACCGGCGCCTTGGCAACCATCGCCCTGAAAGAGGTGGCCGATCCCAGGCAATTGGGAGTGGTAATAATTGATGACGACTGCCGGATAAAGGCATTTCAAGAGAAGCCTAAACCCGCTGAGGCCCTGAGCAACCTTGCCAATACCGGTATTTATGTGTTTGAGCCTGAGATTTTCAAGCATATTCCGGCTGACACCGTATATGACTTCGGCAAACAGCTCTTTCCAAGGCTGGTTCAGATGGAAGCCGCCTTTTACGGATATAAAATGAAAGGTTACTGGTGCGACATCGGCACTCTCAACCAATACCGCCTGGCTAATTACGACGTTTTAAAAGGTTTGGTGAAGATCGACATCCCGGGGATTTGGCATCCCAATGCCGTCTATGTCGGTGAACGGACGATTGTGGCGCCGACCGCCAGTTTCGGGCCCAAAGTGGTAGTGGGCAGGAATTGTCATATAGGCTACGGGGTAGAGATCTTCGGGGAGACGGTCATCGGTGACAACTGCGTGATTGAAGAAGGCGCCTCGATCTTCGGTAGTATAGTCTGGCATAATACGAAGATCGGCCGCGACGCCCGGCTGGTTGAGTGTGTGGTCGGTAGTGAATGTTATCTGAAGGATGGTTCCATTATCGGGGCCGGTGTAATTTTGAGCGATGAATGTGTGGTCGAACCGGGAAGCGTGGTTGAGGCCAATTCCAAGTTCTGGCCGGGTAAAGTTGTAAATGGTAATTAATAGAATTTACCGCAATCATATATTGCTGGTTGTTTTTGATATTATCGTCATTAATCTGGCTTGGTTTGCCAGCTTAATACTGCGATTCGACGGGCGGGTTCCCGACTCCAATCTTCATCATTGGTGGGGAATCGCTTTGGTGGTTTCGGTTATCCGGATCGCCGTTCTTTGGCGTTCCGGCCTTACCAAAGTCTCTGGAGTTGCAGCGGTTTGATTAAACGTAATATTTCGCGTATATTTTGCATGGGGAACGATGAGCCTCCTCGATAGATTCCGGATGAACCTTCGAGATAGGTTGGAAATTTCTTGTTCGCTCCGAAAACATGGCCTCCAGAAACTCTTTTTTCCACTGGGCAAGCTGGGTGGGATGTATACCATATTCAGCGGCTATCTGGGCGGCGGTTTTCTCTTCCCTCAATAGTTCCAGTATTACCTTTGCTTTAAATTCGTTTGTGTACCGTTGCCCCATATTTCAATTTTATCTTATTTGTGCTTTTTTGTCTGTCTAAATTTATGGGTCCATTATAATAACATTGTCCTTAAAAATTATTTACCCGGCTGGATATTTCCCATGCCTAACTGCGAGCCTTTGCCCCTAAACAGGGGCAACCACCATTCACTGAAGCCTAAAATCACGTCCTCCCAGGCTATGTTTTTCTCACCTGTAGAAACTTTGATGTTTTTAATCACTGCGAAGGATGGTTGTTCTCCCTTTCCTCCAGGGACAAAGGGTCGGGTTTTAGGTCCAAATGCGACCCCTAGCCCCTAAGCAGTCGGTCCATGTAAATTCAAGATGCCTATAAGCGACTCACCCCCTCGGTCTACCTTATCTTTTCGGAAAGAGAGGGGGAAGACTCAAGAGTAACAATAAGTAAAATAGATCTCAAGGGGTGAGTTGTAATTAGGCATTCAAAATACTTATTTCAGCCTATATAGTTGTTTGTTTGATATACTGTAAAGGCGTGCGCAGGTTTTAGGCCTTGAAAAGTCGTGCGTTAATAGAAGTCCGGTTTTCTTTGTTACTAGTTTACGGTTTATCTTATCGATAAAAATAGTATAATAAGAGTATTACCGAAATTTACATTAAGTAGGTCTGGTGTAAATGGTTGAAAACGCTTTGACCCGTGACCAACTGAATATGATCCGTGA
>JBLNCU010000113.1:0-2747 GCA_050260935.1 Bacillota bacterium | reverse complement strand
AGAATCAAGACAATTCTCCCTGAATCACCAGTTTAACCATATGATCATCAATGATCCGGCGGCCGTTCTGCGCCCCATAAATCAAGCAATGAGTACAGACCTTGTTTACTAACCTAGCCGTACCGCTTGAGAAACGAAAGATTTCATCCACTGCGCTATCTGAAAAGATCTCATGCTCGGCGCCGGCATAAGATAGATGGCGTTTAAAGGAAAATTTTTCAAAGTGAAGAATTAGAAGGTAAAAAATGAATTAATGGAGATTTGGATATGAAGAATGATTTGCCCGAACGAACATTTCAATTCGCCGTGGATATTGTTAATCTTTGCCGGTTATTGGACAAAAACCCTGGAGTTTCGAGGACGTTGGCTAATCAATTGCTTCGCTCCGGGCCTTCAATTGGGGCTAATGTTCAAGAAGGACAAGCAAGCCAAAGTGAAGCGGATTTTTTAACAAAATATAGTATTGCATGTAAAGAAGCACAGGAGACTCAATATTGGTTAAGAATAAAATTTAGTCTCGGGATATTAAAAATCAGTTTTCCGGTAAGCCCGCTGACGCTTGATAATTTTCATTTAGTCCGCGGTTTGATGGTTTTTCGGTGCGGTTCTATTGTTGGTCTAGCATTCAATTGTTTACTACCCCCAAATATATTATAATAAAAATAAAATTAACAGACTAAATATTGAATGGAGCTGACGTATGTCCGACGAAATTCAATCCGCTAGTAAGTCGAATATCAATAACCAGCACAATAAGGGCTATAAATATCTGCTTGCCAGCGAAAAGTTTTTCCGGAGCTTTTACAAAGTTTTCTCAACTTAAGTTGGGTTGAGCAGATCGACCCGGAGGGCATGACCCGGATCGATAAATCCTATATCTTACAAGATTTTATGAGAAAGAAGCGGATCTGGTTTACCGGATTAGGCTAAAAGACCAGGAGGTTATAAAGAACCGGTATCCGGGCGGTTATTCAGGAAACGGGACACCATTAAATTCCGGAGGTTGGAGTATGAACAAAACAATAGTTCATCGCGATCTAGCTTTGGAGACGTTAAAGAAATATAAAAACGATTTTGAAAAGCAATATGGAGTTACCAGAATCGGAATTTTCGGTTCAGTAGCCAGGGATGAGGCGAAGGATGAAAGCGATGTCGATATTGTGGTGGAAATGGGAAAACCGGACCTTTTTTACATGGTCCATATTAAGGAGACGCTGGAAAACGAATTTCAAAGACCGGTGGATATTGTTCATTACCGGGATAAAATGAATACATTCTTAAAAGAACGGATTAACATGGAGGCTGTCTATGTATAAGAAGCCATATTTTTCGTGTGCAAAGAGAGATTGCCGTTACTAACGCAAACCGTTCGAAAAATGAAAGAGAAGTTAAAGTAACGAATTTTAAAAAAGTCCAAGAGGTTTATGTGAAGAACACAATGATTGATTATACGGAGTTATTAGTAAAATATCAAGCGCTTCGGAAAACAAGCCTGCGAAATACTCCGCAGGCTTTTACTTCAGATCAATCATCCCTCAACCTTTCAACTCTGCCCGTTCCCCTTTTGAACCCGGATTTCGAAAACTCTATTCATACATCAAGCGTGATGGCACCTTGGCAGTCACCCAGCAGGTGTTGAGACAACTCACCCCGGCGCTTCGCACCACCCCTCTCTTCCGCAGAAGAGAGGGGCAGGGGGTGAGTTCACTTTCGAAATCCGGGTTGAAAGTTTGAAGAGTGAAGGGGGAAGTTTGAAAAATTACATGTTTGAATGAATTTAATTTTTACCCTTTACACTTTACCCTTTACACTTTTATACTGGGTCCGGGCCAGTATCCCCAACTTCTCCAGCATTTGCGGGTTTTCATCCAGGGCCACTTTGGCGACGGCCCGCAGGCCGGAGATGCGCATGGCCAGTTCATCCAGTTTTTTGTCCCGGTTTTGGGTCGCCTCCTGGGCCTCGCCGATCTCCTTTTTTTGTTCCAGGTGTTTGGCGGTGACCTGATCGATCAGCGCCTCTTCTTCCTTGAGTTTCTCCGGGGTATAACCGTATTCGCCGATAACCGCCAGCATGCCGGGGTCGTTTAGGATGTTGGAGTAAAGCGCCTTGGCCTGCTCCAGCCAGCCGGAGAGGCTTTGCTTCCGGTCCCCGTATAAAATCATCGCCTTATACGCCTTAACGTTATCCTTAAAGGACACCCGGGCGATTTTTAAGGTCTTCATATACCGCCGGTCCGCCTGCTCCCAAATCTCGTTCAACTCGGAGGTGGCCGCGACCTGTTCGCCGTACTCCTTCTTTTGGGCGTTATGCAAGGCCGCCACTTCTTCGTACAATTTTTTTATGTCCATTATTTTATTCTCGGTGAAGCCGTAACCCGCCAGCGCCGTTTTCACTCCGCTATCGGAGAGGGCGTTTTCGATCATCACTTGGGCGGAGAGTAGAAATTCGTCAATCCGGTTTTTGGATACGCTCATAATTTAATTCCTCCTTTTTTAATTTTTTTGACTTTTAACATTTTATCTGCGGTTTGATCGTTTTTTCGTGCGGTTCCATGATTATTTCATGCGGTTCTTCGATTATTTCATGGGGTTTAATCATTTTTCTCTGCGGTTTAATGATCTTGTCGCGCGGTTTGATCATTTTTCCGTGCGGTTTGATCATTCTTTGATGCGGTTTAATGGTTCTCTCGCGCGGTGGAACTATTTTTCCCCGCGGTTTAATCATTTTTTAATGCGGTGCTATGAAT
>JBLNCU010000112.1:0-3011 GCA_050260935.1 Bacillota bacterium | reverse complement strand
CTTTCCGTACCGGTCTCCGTTAATCTATGCCGTTTAGTAATTTGGAAACCCATCCCTGATCAAAGTGCACTTCATTTTTTATATCGGCGGATCTCAGCAATAAGGTTAATGTTTTATCAATCGTTCCCCACCGTTGCCACATTAATTTGATGATGGGGCAGATAACTCCATAACGGGGAGAGATTCGCGCCTGCTCTATATGCAATTCCCAGTCGCCGGGATTATCCCAGTCAAGTCTAAAATAACGGTCGCCGGCTTTCAAAATTACCCGGCCCGGCTCCAAGGGTTGGGCTTCCACTCCGGGCGCGAGATGAAGCGGTATTTTAATAGAGTGCTCTCCTTTTCCCCGGAAACGATCATGAACAACTAATGTGTGTTGACGATGTTCCAAAATAATGATCCGTTCCGGAATCACCGGATCTTTTAATCGTTGGTATCCTTTATGAGATCCCATAAAAAAAGCTTTTGATAAATCATCTCCCCAATGTTTAACACTCGGCTTGGCGTCATAATACAAACCCCAGAGATAATCCGGGCTAATCAAGCGGTTGAGCTCTAGATCATCGATCTGGGGTGTATTATGACAAGCAGTTGAACGGAACCAATTTCGTTCCTTATAAGAAGCAGTATACAGATAAGTCCCGCAATCCGTCACCAGTTCGGTTCCATCCAGTACCGCTTCAAAAGCCAGACAGTCGTTATGGCCGTGGCCGCCGCGCCCGGCTAAACCCACCGGACCGCAATCGATAAAGATGTGATCCCGATCATTGCGCATAATATAAAAACCCGCGCAGGGAAAAGCTTGTGATTTAAAAGAAATTCCCGGCGACGGCAAATCGGGAAGTTTCGCCGCATATTCCTTGCCCAATAGCCAAAAAACCTCAGCGCGCGGACCGCTGAAAGATTCAATCAGATCGGAAATCCCCCGGTAAATTCCTACTAATCCAAATAAATAACGATGATCATTGATGGGTTGGCCGCCAAAAGGCAAGACTCGTCCGTCATCCGCATCGCCCCATAGAGGCCCCTGACCGGAATTCCGGCTATAGGCCGCTGTATAACCAGCCATTGCAATTAAATAATTCCAATAGTCATCGGCAACCGGCAGGCCGCAAGCTTCCCGGTAAAAGGCCGGGAGAAGAAAAATTTCCGATACCAAACGGTGGTAAGCAACGGACATTTCAAAATCAACTCCGTCCGGGTAAACCTGGCGTTTGATCTCTCCGGTTAAAATCCCCCAGCCTATCCGGAGCCAACGTCCGGCCTCCCGGCGGTTGCCGAAAAAAAGTCCTGCCGCTACTAAACCGGCCGCATCCGCAATATAATGATTGCCGTTTATATCGGAAAATTCCAGATGTCTGGCTGCAAAATCGCCGTGGAGGTACAAAAAACTTAAAAAACGAAGCCTGAAACCAAGTTCTTCCCAAGCCTGGCTCTTTTGAAATACATGAAAAAACCAGGACCAGGTGTAAATACGGAGGGCGGCTTCCATGGTACAAGCCCAGTTTACACTGGTAGCGTAAGGATTCTGATCCATCCAATCCTCAAGGATCTCCCGTACTGCCACGGCGTATCTTTCATCACCGGTCAACCGGTAGGCCTGTCCGGCCGGGATTAACCATTGCAGCCGGGAGAGTTCCCAGGGAAATTTAACGTCGCTGGGTTGATCAGGATTCAGATAATTGATCTTCCGAAAATATTCAGGACGCCAGCGAAAGCCGGTTTTATAGTCCCGGCTCCAATCAATCGAAGACCCAAGATTAACCCAGCCGGACCCCAACAGATTAACCCGGTGTTCTAAAGCGGCTTGGGCAGCTTCGATAATCCTTTCCCGATCACCCGGACATAACTCATGATAACACGCAGAGTTAATAGGCTCAAACCTGGACAAATACGGTATTTCCCCCAAAGCCTCCCATAGGCTGTCGATATCCGGGTAACCGGTCGCCCGGAGTAAACCTTTTTTTTTAAAAACGCGAAACCGGTGGGGAGCTAAAAAAAACTCCACTCGTTCTTTGATTTCATTAAATAACCGCTGGATAATCACCTTGGGGGGTTTACGGAAACCCCGTTGAATTCTGGCCCACATATCCAACACTTAATCATTTACCCCTTTTTCCTGATTATTAGAATTAAATCACTGCAACCTCAGTTTGTTATAGTTGTCGTGCCGCAAAAAGGATTAGATTATCCGAATACCTAGCTAGTCCAATATTTCGAAATACTTTTGATACCGGTGGAGTTTCAGCATAATACATACTTTCCAGTAAACTGAAGCCGGACTCTTTTACTTTTAGAGATATTTTATTTAGAGTGAGAACGTTCTTAACATACTTATAGTATCTGGGACGCCCTAAAATCTTAAAAAGAAACGGTTCCATCTTTCGATAGATACTTGACTTATTAGGCAGAGACGCTATGAGTACCCCATTTTTCTTTAAGAGAGCAGCAATTATTTTTAACGAAGCATCTAGATCATCCAAATACTCCAATACACTTGAACAAATAATAAGGTCCACTTTTCCAACCGGCCCCTTTTCAAGTGAGTAAATATCAGCTTTTAAAAAGCTAACATTCTTGATGTTAAGCTTGGCTTTTCGTCTTTCGCATAGATTTATCATCTCATCACTTCCGTCTATCCCAATAACTTCACTATTTAACCCAGCTGAAAAAAAACTAAAAACGCCGCTGCCGCAACCAATGTCCAGTACTTTATAGCTTGGATCGCTAAATTTACTTATGGTTTTCGTCCAAATTTCATAACGTTCTCTAAAAATTTTGTTATCTTGATATCTTGAATCAAACTCTTCAGCATGCTGTGAAAACCATTCCACCGCGTTGCTTGCTTTCATATGTCCTCCCCCGCATCCTTAGCTACCTAAACATGCTCCCTGAATCCGTGATTTAGCATTTTCCAAAGCTTAAATTGGAGCGTTTTTTAAAAAATTCAACTGGATACAAAGTGAAATTTACCAATAATCGGTAAATTAAAATGGTAAATATTGGTTTGC
>JBLNCU010000111.1:0-11047 GCA_050260935.1 Bacillota bacterium | reverse complement strand
CAAGCCTATTTTGTCAGAGATCAAAAAAGATATTACCACCCTTGGAGTTGTCAGATTCAATTATAAAAGGATGGATGATACTGAATGTTGCTTTAGCCATCCATCTTTTACCTGGAATGTTAATTGGTTGCGTTGACAAAAAAGGGCCGTTAATTTATCCTATTATAAAGCCTTACGATTTGAACAACTTTATTAGTCAAGGGCAAATCCGGTGAAAGCCGGAGACGCAAAGCCACGGGTCTAAAGCCGGCGAGTTATCCGTTTTCCGGCCATTGATCGCCGGGCCACCTCAATAGGTTGTTTTTTTGTATCCTATTTGCCTTATCAAGCTTGAGAGACTGCCACATCCAAATAGGAGGAGAGATCCTATGAATCAACGATATTTCTTGAAAACGGGAAAACAGAACATCGATTTTAAATCCGGCGGCAGAGTAAAGCGAGTCTTTTTCCAGCTCTTCCTGGTGATTGTCGGGATTAACCTAGTGGTTGTACTTTTGGCAAATTTAATTAATTTACTGGGGAAAACCCGTTAAGCCTAAACCGTGAACTGCCTAAAATTTAAAAGAGACCGCTAAGGGCCTCTTTTTTTTACAAATAAATTATTGACTTGATTTAGGCGAATTTGCTTAGATCCACTTTAAATAGTATTTCACCAAGTACTCCGCAGTCTGTAAAGCGCCTTTCGCCGCGCCTAGCTTGGTATTATGGGCTAGGCAAACATATTTGATTCCGTTTTCCAAGATCGGGTCTTTCCGGATTCTACCGACGGTAACGGTCATCCCGCCGCCCCGTTCCCGATCCATCCTCGGCTGCGGGCGGTAAGGGTCATCGGTAACTTCGATCAGGTGTTTAGGCGAGCTGGGCAACCCGAGAGCGGTAAAGTCCTTACCGAAGTCGGTCATAACTTGTTTTACCTGTTCCGGAGTGCAGGGTTTCTCAGTCTGAACGTAAGCGCAGACCAGATGGCCGTCGAGCACCGGAACCCGGGTGCAGGTGGCGGTAATCCCGAAAGGAGCGTGCTGAATGGAATCGCCGACAAACTTTCCGAGGATCTTCTGGGGCTCGGTTTCGACCTTCGGTTCTTCACCGGAGATATAAGGAACAACATTTTCCATCATATCCATGGCTGAGAGGCCGGGGGTGCGTCCGGCGCCGGACATCGCCTGCAATGAGGTCATCACTACCCGTTTAACCCCGAAATTATCAAGAATCGGTTTTAAAGAAACGGTCAGACCGGCAATGGTGCAGTTGGACTTGGGGGCCACAAAACCCTTCCAACCGCGGTTCTTCTTTTGAACATCCAATAACCTCGCCTGTTCCATGTTGATGCCACCGATTAGGATCGGGGTGTCGGGTTCATAACGGAAGGCCGAGGCGGTGCTGATCACCGGAGTGGTCTTGGCATAGATCGGCTCCAATTCCCTGGCCGCCGAGGCGTCCACCGTCGAGAAAATGATATCCACACTGGCGGGGTCGAATTGGCTAGCATCCTCCACCGTCATGGAGGCAACCTCCTCCGGCATATCCTCCGGACACCACCATTTAGAAGCCCCGCTGGCGTCTTTCAAGGCGTCGCGGTATTTTTTACCGGCGGACCGTTCCGAAGCGGCCAGCTTGGTGATTTTAAACCAGGGATGATTGCTCAAGCATACAATGGCTTGTTGGCCGACAATACCCGTGGCACCGACAATGGCAATTTTAATCATTTGTCAACCCCCGCTTACATCTAAAATTATTAATGATTATACAATGATATTCCCGGAAAATAAAGAGCGATTTCCGGAATTCGTCAAATTTTCACATTTCGAGCCTAAACCGGCTTCTAAAGTCTTAACCAGTATTTACCGATAGATCAAGGGAATAATTATCTTAAGCATAAAAACGGGGCGATTGTTTTGAAAGACCGTCTGCTTGTTGGATTAGCTTTATTGATGCCGTTTTTTATAGGTTTATCAACAGTTCAGGGTGCTGAGAACCAACTGGCCTCGACCATTACCACATTGGCCCGGACTATCGTCAAACAGTTCGGAACGGGTGAAGCGAAAGTGGCGGCGGTGGATGGGGATAAAATTTATATCAACGCCGGCCGGAACCAATTCGTCACCGAGGGCAAGGTTTACCAGATCGTGGCCGACGGCCGCGCTTTTAACGATCCGGTCAGCCGGGGAAAGCTTGGGACTCTGGAAACATCGGTGGCGGATATCAAAATCGTTACCGTCCGTGATACATACGCTATCGGACAAGTTGTCAACCGGGCATCCGGCGGCGGCGACTCCCAGATTAAGGTCGGGCAAAGAGCGGTGGAAAAGGCGGCCAAGTTGACCATAGCCGTGGTGCAATTTGAATATTTAAATTCCAAGGATCAGGTGACTCCCAAATACGCTCAGCAATTGATGATCAACGAACTGATTAAGAGCGGGCGCTTTACAGTGGCTGAAAGCGCCACTACCGACCGGGTGGTAAAGCATCTCCTGGAGCTGAATACCCCGGGAACAAACCCGGCCACGCCCGATACTTTGGGTTCGGTCCAATTCACCCGTAATTTAGGGAAGATGTTGGGAGTCAGCTATATTATGTACGGCCAATTAACCGATTTACCGGGATTTATGGAGATTCAATGCCGGGTCCACGATGCCAAAACCGGAGTGGGAATCGCCGCCGCCAATCAGCAGATTGTTCCCGTAGTGGTCAATTCCCAACCGTAAGACCCTAAAAAGAAATACCCCAAAGGCACACATCAACTGTAGCCGGATATAATTTGCAGGATAAAAATACCAGGCGACGAAATAATTCTCATCTATGTCATTCAAGTCAGTCTCCATTTGACCTAAGAAAAATTGAGAAAGTAAATTGACGTGGATCAAACATCGATAGCATTTTCTATGTAGGAATTTGGGTGGGAATTTTTTTGAAAAGAATTTGTTTTTCCATTCTATTCATCCTGGTTTTTTCCATGGGAGCCGGCTGGTGGGGTTGGATTATCCGCCTGTTACCCGGTGGCCAAGTTGAAACCGGTTCAATATCCTGTCTAAAGCCGGAACCGGCCACCGTTAGCCTGACTGCAGTCGGCGATGTAGTGCTTCATATGCCGATCGTGACTTCGGCTTATGACCCCGCCAAAGACACTTACGATTTCCGCCCAATCTTCACCGAACTAAAAGCCAGTTTGTCCCGGGCCGATTTGGCGATAGGGGTGTTAGAGACGACCACCGCGGGCCCGGAAGCAGTTTACAGCGGCTACCCCCGTTTCAACTCTCCGGCCGCCATTAGCGATGCCTTGCAGTGGGCAGGGATCGATTTGGTCTTTACCGCGCATAATCATTGTCTCGATCGAGGCAGCGCCGGCATCCGGGCGACCCTGGATCATTTAGAACGGATTGGACTGCTCTATGCGGGTTGCCAAAGAACGCCGGCCCAAAAACGTTACCGGTTGCTGGGGGTCAAAGGGATTAAATTGGCCTTTTTAGCTTATACCACTTCTACCAACGGCATTGCCCTCCCGGTTGGGGACAGATGGATGGTAAACTACTACCAGCCTGTAAAAGCGGCCGCTGACATTGAGGAAGCCAGGATGGCCGGGGCCGAATGCGTGGTGGTGGCCTTGCATACCGGCGTTGAATACCAGCGTTTGCCTTCAGTGGAGCAAATCCGGCTGGTTGCTGAGTTAATAAACGCCGGAGCCGATGTTATTCTTGGCAGTCATGTTCATGTAATCCAGCCGTTGGAGCTGAGAGAGTCCGGAGGACGGCTGCCCGGATTGTACCGGGATTGTTTCATCGCCTACTCATTGGGCAATTTGCTCTCCAATCAACGCTGGCGTTATAGTGATTGCGGATTGATGATAAATCTGCAAATTCAAAAGAACTTCAGCGGGCCGGGAATTAGAATTAAAAAAGTGAGTTACCGCCCTTTATGGGTTAACCGTTATTTGGAACAAGGGAAATACCATTACCGGATCAAGGAAGTGACCGGACCCGAAAATAACAGAGAGGATCCCTACCTGAATCAGGCGGGCCGGGAACGGATCAAAGAGGTTTGGGACGAGACCTTTGAATTGCTCTCCAAATGGCCGTCTTCGCCTCAAAGGTGAATTACTGTTCGGGAAATAAATTTCTTCGCCTTTTTTCGGCGCGGGAGAGCTCGGCCGGCCAGAGTTCCCGGGGGCGGCCTTCCCTAATAGCAGCGGCTAAATGTTGAAAAACTGCTTTGTCGTTCCGGCAAAGCCGCCGGATTAGTTCTTTGGTTTCGGCCCTTTTTGTATGGCCCGCCATTGGACAGGGGCTGGGTTGCGGTTCGAAATGGGTCAGCCGGATGGCTTTCCGGATCTCGCTCTCCCGGAAATAGACCAGTGGGCGGATTACCGTTAAACCGGTTCTTTGCAGTTCGGTACGGGGTAAAAAGGTTTTGATCTGGCCGGAGAAAAGGATGCTCATTAGGAATGTCTCCACAGCATCATCATGATGATGGGCCAAGGCGATCAGGTTATAGCCGTTTTTCTTGGCGAACCGGTTCATGGCTCCCCGGCGGAGAAAGGAACAGGTGGCGCAGTGCCCTTCGGGATTATCCTCTCCCAGGGCATATTTGGCGATTTCCGTATTGAGCAAAGAAAAGGGCACCTGTAACGACTGACAGTAGTGTTGAAGGGCTTGATAATCAAAGGGGTTTTTAAACCCCAGGTCGACGGTTAAAGCCCCCAGTTCGAAAGGGATTATCCGGTGCTTTTGGAAGATGGCCAATGCATATAATAGAAAAGAACTGTCCTTGCCGCCGGAGAAACCTACCAGTACCCGGTCTCCCGGCCGGATCAGTTCGAATTCCCGGATCGCCCGGAGCATTTTTCGAGTATAAGTTCGCGGCAAACTCAATCTTGATTCGGTCATACTTAAAGTCTCCAGTTGAATTTTTTAGCCGTAGAGAAGTTTAGTTATCGGAGTGATGTTGATGAAGAAATTATACCGTTCCAGGTCAAGGATTATCGGCGGTGTTTGCGGCGGGATTGCCGAATACCTTGAGATTGACCCGGTGGTGGTCCGGCTCATTACCGTACTGGGATTATTTTTTACTTGTTTTACCGCTTTTTTCGCCTATATTATAGCCTTGATTATTATTCCCGAAGAGCCGGTCGATCCGGTATAAAGATTTAACCGGCCAATAAAAAATTCCAGCCGCGGGACCGGAATTTAATTTCCTTATTAACGATAAATTCTACATCGAACGGCTGCCGACAATCAGGTTGTTCCTAATGGCGTCGAAGCCTTCGTTCTCCAGTATTTTTCCGGTGCCTAAAGCGACGCAGGAAAGCGGGTCTTCGGCCAGGTGAATCGGGATCCCCGTCTCCTCAGCCAGCAACCTGGTTAATCCGTGCAACAAGGAGCCGCCACCGGTCATCACAATACCCTTGTCCACGATATCGGAGGCTAACTCCGGCGGGGTTCGTTCCAAGACGGATTTTATACCATCGATAATGGTAGTAATCGGTTCGGATAAAGCCTGGAAGGAATCGGTGGAAGTAAATTTGATAGTCCGCGGCAATCCGGTTACCAGATCGCGCCCGCGAATCTCCATGGACTTTCCTTCACCCTCCGGATAAGCGGAACCGATGGTTATTTTAACGTCCTCAGCCGTCCTTTCCCCCACCATCATATTGTACATCTTTTTTATGTAGCGGATTATCGCCTCGTCACATTTATCCCCACCGACGCGAAGCGACTCGCTGACCACTATGCCGCCAAGGGAGATTATGGCAATGTCGGTGGTGCCGCCGCCGATATCGACAACCATATTGCCGCTGGCTTCGGTGATGTTCAACCCGGCCCCGATTGCGGCGGCCATGGGTTCTTCTATCAAATAAGTCCGTTTGGCTCCGGCTTGCATAGCCGCTTCTAATACGGCTCTTTTTTCTACACTGGTGACTCCGGAAGGAACGCAGACAACTACTTGAGGGCGGAATAAGCGCGGTTTGGGGGATACTTTTTCAATAAAATACTTCAGCATCGTTTCAGTGATATCGTAATCGGCGATGACTCCATCTCTTAACGGGCGGACAGCCACGATATTACCGGGGGTACGGCCGATCATCTGGCGGGCTTCCTCACCAACAGCCAAAATTTTATTGGTGTCTTTTTGAAGGGCTACTACAGAGGGCTCACGAATAACGATACCATGGTTTTTTACATAAACCAGCACACTTGCAGTACCCAAATCCACGCCGATATCGGTCACTAAATTCCTGAGATTCAAAAAAACTGCCCCCTAACTCGATGCTTTCATTTTTTAAATGGTATTTCTACGTTTTTTTTGAATATCCTCCTTTTTTGGGAGGTATTTCGATTTGAGTTTGATATTTCCTTTTAGTGGCCTCACCTCCCCGGATATGCCTTTCGGACTTGTTAACCTCTAAGACCCGTTTAACTTCCCGGGCCAACGAGCGGTTAATATCGGGCAATCTTTCGGTAACGTCCTTATGCACCGTACTTTTACTGACTCCGAAAAACTTGGCAGCCTGCCGGACTGTAGCCCGGCGATCGGCGATGTAGTGGCTAAGGTCAAGTACTCTTTTTTGGATATAATCCTTCAAGCCCCCCACCCTTCCATGCTTTTTATTACATGTATATGGCTTGGGCTGAGGGATTATGAAGTTACTCCGAAAATAAGTTATCCGGCAATTTTTAAGCGCTTTCCATTTAAATTCCTACCGGTTTGAATAACCGGTTACCGGCTAATCAACCTGGGTCTTACTGGCTAAGCCGCTGATTATTTTAGCCGGGTCAACCGGTTGGCGGTTATGGAAAACCGCAAAATGAAAACTGGGCTTTAGAGGGTCGCAGCCCGAAGGGCCGCTTATTCCGATTATGACGCCCTTAATAACCTGTTGCCCCTCAGTTACCAATAGTTTCGCCAGATTGGAATAGACTGTTTCCCAACCATCACCGTGATTGATGGTAACTTCCGAACCGCCCCCCGGTATTTCATCAATGGCGGATATTGTTCCGGCGGCGGAAGCCAATACATTACTGCCCGGAGGGACTCCGATATCAACTCCGCTGTGCAAACGCCATGAATTCCCCGATTGCATCCAGTCAAATCCCTGGACGACTTGTCCCAATCCGGGGCGGCTCAAAGTAGCAGGATTAAACGGCGGTTCTTTTTTTCCGCTTTGGACTGATTTCAATTCTTGTTTTAACTGTTCAAGTTGATGTTGCAGGGTTTCGGTGGTTGGCGGCTTCTCTTGAGGAAGGCTCTGCCGCGCCTGCCAGTTTCTAATTCTTTGCCAGCCACCGGCCGGACCCCATAAAAAAAACCCGAGGCTGAAAGCTAAAACATAAATCAACCAATACCTGGGGGCTAGAAATGGTTTGGCCTGTTTCCAAAGATGAGCGGCATTTTTTCCAAAAACAACTTGGATCCGGTGTATATGCGTCTTTAACCCCGAGGTTCCTTGAGAACGGTTTTTGCGTTTATTCAAGACTATCACCTCCGGAGATAGTCTTTACCTACCAAGGAAAGTTTATCCGTTATTCTTTAATTTTAGCAAATTGAATCCCTTGGTAGTAGTGGCGTAATATTTGCTGGTAGTTCCAGCCCTCTTTAGCCATTCCGTCGGCTCCGTATTGACACATTCCAACTCCGTGGCCGTTCCCGATAACGTGAAAGACGATTCCGTTTTGCCGCACTTTCCAGGTGAAACAGGTGGAGCTAAGGCTGAGCGCTCTCCGGAATTCTTCTCCGGAGAACAACTTTTGACCGACGGCTATCCAAATTACCCGGCCGCGGGCAGATCTTTCCGTGATCCGGATCGCTAGCCTTGACCCTGCCGGGAGGTTAAGTTTTTGGCTTAACTCGGCCCAGGAATAATTGACTTGATTTTGATAACGGGGAGATTGGCGATCAAAACCGCAGTCTACACTGGTTAAGTAAGGTATCTGATGGTGCCAAACCTCCCTGGCGTCGGCAGTGCCAACTCCGCAAGTTGAATGAAAAACCGCATCAATCGGTTTATGCTGGTAAACTATAATAATACCGCTTGTTTGGCGGATCGCTTGCCCTATCTTCAGGTAATACTCTTGAAATTTCCCAGCGCCCCATTTGGCTTTCAAACTTGAAACCGGCAGCCAGGCTTGATTTTCGGCGGGGTCATCACAGAAATCGGCCCCTAAGTAATGCCGGCATCCCCTGCCGCCGAAGCGCCGCAAACGGTTTACGGCAATGGTCCGGGCCGCCACGGCTTGGGCTTTTAAGGCTTCCAAGGAGAAATTGGCCGGCATCTCGGCGGCGACCACGCCGGTTAAATAGTTTTCCAGATCGGTATGATAAAGTTTCCCTTCATCGCGGAGGAGCAAGGTTACAGGTATTGCGGAGCGGGGCCTTTGAAACTGAAAAGCGCCTCTTTTTAAATAAATGACCGGAACCAGTACTAGTAAAACCAGGCATAAAAAGATGGTTAACCCCGGATTCGGGCGCAAAAAAACCCCCCCTTAAGTACTAATTCACCTTATGCAAAGAGGGGATAAAAGATGTTATAGAAATTAAACGTTCACCAAGTAATCATTTAGACGGCTAGTTTTTTCAATACCGAATCACCTTCGGCCACCCCCAAATCAGCGGCAACTACCGGGCATTTAACCCGTAAAATTGCATATACCGGCCGTGAACGCTTAAATATCGTTTCATAATTGGCATGCCCTTTAGCGATTACTATATCGGCCTTTTGGTAAGATTCCCAAAAGTCCTTGCTGCAACGGCTCTCGGGTATGCCCAAACTGGCGCTCCCGGTATCAATAATAGCGCCTAATTTATCCAATCCGGCTTCCAAGGCATCGGTCCTTAAGGCGTCGTTTGAAGCCGGCCCGTTTTTAACGGCAATCTGAAAGGCTACTCCGGGGTATGCTTTCTGGATCTCCTCCAGTAATAAACGGTCAAAAACAATCTCGCCGGCGTTATCGAGAATGTATAAAAGAGTTTTAGCCCGTTCAAGGTCTTGCCGGAGCAGGGGATAATCATTAAGTTTCAAGCCCTCCTTCAAGACGGCGGTGATGGTCTCCTCAATCCGAATATCGTTGATAATTCCCAAATCTATAAGATTTCCGGCCACTGCGATTAGGATGGCCGTAAAAATTGGCTCCGGGCTTGAACCGATAATTGTTTGCATCCGGGGATACAAGCTTAACCCTTGTTGGTTGTAGAAATCCATCTCCGGACGGAAAGGCTCCGGGGTTTTTAATTCCCGGCAAGTTAAGTGAAATAAATCGCTGGCTAATTCGGCCGGGGTAAGATCCGGGCCTTGGGAGGCCAAATATGACATGGCTGTTTTTAGTACCTGAAGTTGGAGCCGGGTGTCGGTGGTAACTTTGCTTGAGGTTGAGAGCACCTGCTTTAAAGAACAAATAAAACATTCGGGCTTTGCTTTCATATCGGCCTCCCTTAGCGGATGGTACCGGAGATTTAAGGATTGTCCATTTATATATAATACATGACCGCCACCTGATAGGCAATTTTTTTTCGATATTTAACAAAAAATACATCTGCCAAATGCTAAACTTTGATTTAGGGAAAACCGATAAAAGGGGTTAGTAAAATTGAAATGATGGTGTTAACATGCGGAACAATGATAACTCTAATCAAATAGATGAGTTAATCCTAAATGTATTGGGAGGGGAATTCTTCCGGAGCAGGAAAATGCCAGCTGTCTCGGCGCCGGCCCTGTCCAAGAAAGATATTACTGACCAACGTCAACCGTTGAAAGAAGTTTCTTAGCCTCCCGATCTGGGAGTTCTTTTTAAAAAATTGAACAAAACAACTGAATATAAAAATCCCGGTTGTCAAGTAGGAAAAAATCGGTAACAAGCGGAATAATCTTAACAAGATTTTAATAAGACTCCGCTTTGGCGCTTGGGAGCCCGGAAAACTTTTCCGGCGCGGTTTAGCGGAAGTCTAAACCAAGAGGTGACCACGGGATGAAGAGGTTTTTAAAAGTTTTTTATCTTCTGGCGCTAATTTTTTTTGGTGCTTGGGTAAGCCTCTCTGTGGCTGATTACCGGTGCCACTTGACAGATATCGCCGTTAAGGCTCAAGAGGCTAAACCTTCGAGAGCTGTCGCCGATTTTCCGGTTGATC
The DNA here is from genome assembly GCA_050260935.1 of Bacillota bacterium. GTDB lineage: Bacteria > Bacillota > UBA4882 > UBA8346 > UBA8346 > UBA8346. The sequence continues at coordinate 934 of JBLNCU010000111.1, read as the reverse complement.
CCCGGAATAATCCGGTTCCTTTGCAAGCTCAAGATATACCGGGCGATTCCGATTCCCGGGCAATAGAGGGTGACCAGAACCCGGATTTAAATCAAAGTAACGCCGAAAAACCGTTGGAAAGCCCACCCGAGCCTATAGTAAAAAACAATCCCAAACCTCCGGGAGAACAGCCCAAAGTTGAAAAGCCCAATAGCGCCAAACCTGTTCCAGCCACTCAGCTGCAATCTAATTCCGTCACAAGCGATCTCCCTCCGGCTGACATCCAGGTTGAAGCGGCTCCCGGTGGCGCCAACCAATTGAGGTTGGAGCAATTTCTTAATCTGATCAGTACCTGGTGGCTGGGTAATCCACTCGATCTTCAAATATGGTACCTTTTCTTCCTAGCCGGTTTAACGCTGTATCTTTTTAATCTTAAACGACTGCGCCGGCCTTTGCTATTTCTAAGTGTTATTGTGCTGGGGTTTTATTTGGGGAGTTCCCTTGATCCGGTAGGCGCCGTCTTTGACTTATTTAAAACCGGTTTCCGCTTTGACGGAGTGTTGATTCTTCTTGGAATTATCATCGGGTTCTCCTTCTTTTTCGGCCGCTTTTTCTGTGGTTGGATTTGTCCGCTGGGGGGGGTTCAAGAGTTTATTAACCCGGAGACCAAGTCGGGCTGGTTATCCCAACCGATGGACAATTTGTTGAAATTTCTAAAGTACATAGTATTGCTGGTTTTTTTCTACTTGGCCTGGTGCACCGGGACTAATCCCTGGAACAACTATGAACCGCTTAAAGTTTTAGTCCGTTTTAGCGGGACAACGGTTGCGGTTACTGCTTTAACATTAATATTACTGGTGGCGGTTTTTATAGAAAGACCATTTTGCCGGTATTTGTGCCCTTTGGGGGCGATTCTGGCCTTGACCTCGCGACTGGCTCCGTTGAAAATGCGATC
>JBLNCU010000110.1:0-11534 GCA_050260935.1 Bacillota bacterium | reverse complement strand
TTTGCCGGGAGGCCAATCGGATGGTTTCCATAAAAAAGCTGTAAATAGTCTTGAAAAGCCGCGGCTGCGGGCTGGTCTTCAGTTGCGTTAAGTTGTTCGATCATAAGCTGTTTTTCCTTTTCAACCTCAGCTTTAGGAAATACCGGGTGTAAAAGCAAGTCTATCAGTACTTTCAATCCGGTGTCCAACCCCTCCAGCGTAGTTTTTAGGGAGACATTTCCATAACCATAGTCCATAATACCGGCATCGATGGAAGCTCCGGCCGACTCGGTTTCAATAACGATATCTTTAGCGCTGCGGGTAGTTGTTCCCTTGATTAATACTCGCTGCATCAGTTTAGAGATCCCACGCCGCTTCTCCGGTTCATAGAGGGCGCCCATTCTAACAAAGACATCAACCGCCACCACTTTATTGGCGGGATTTGGCTTGATTAAAAGCGTTAGACCGTTGGGGAACACCCGCTTGATTACTTTTGCGTTACCGGAATTTCCGAAGGGATTAACGGCGGTTGCCGGACCCGGACGGCAAATGACCGGATAAACAAGAACCAAGCCAAATAAAAGCAGTAATATCAGTCCGGTAACTCTTTTCTTGATAGGCAAATTCACTCCGCCTTCACCTCCTGTGGCTTAACAACCGCTAACACATATCCCTTTGGATTTAAATACTCTTTGGCGACCCTTTGAATATCGGCGACAGTAACCTTTGAAAGTCTTTCCAGCGCCTTTTCGGCGTCAACGATATCGCCATCCACCTGGTATTCTCCGATTATCGCCGCAATATCGGCGTCACTTTCCATGGCGTAGGCAATGTCGCTTCTTAGCACAGCCTTAGCCCGAGTCAGCTCGGCTTGGGAAATGCCTTCTTCAATAATCCTGATAATCTCCGCTTGCAGCTCCGATTCCAACACCCGAATCTCCGTATCTTTGGTCCGGGCATAAATCGCCAACATCCCGATCCTTTGGAATGATTGATATCCGGCCGCTATTTCATTAACCAGTCGCTTGCGCTCCAATAAGTCCTGGTAAAGACGGGACCCTTGCCCACCGCCCAGGATAACCCCAAGCACAGACAGGCTTGGTTCATCGGCATCGGAAATACCCGGCCCCGGAAAGCCAAAATAGAGGTAAGTCTGGTCCACCGGCATCCCGGCTTCTACTTTTAAAACGTCATTTAATTTTGGCAGTGGAAACTCAGCCGGCTTGGCCGTATTTTGCGCTTTAAAGTCTTTAAACAACCGGCGCGCCTGGTCAATCACCCGCTGGGTATCGACAGCTCCCACTATTACCAGTACAATGTTCTCGGGATGGTAATATCTTTGGTAATAATCAAGAAAAGCCGCCCGGTTGATCCCGGCCAAGGTCTCCGTGGTACCCAAAACATCGTTGGCGTAAGGGGTGCCTTTAAATGCCGCTTGATAAGCCATTAAACCCAGTTTCCCCTGGGGATTGTCCTCCTTTAACCTCTTCTCCTCGAGAATCACTTTTCTCTCCCGTTCAATCTCCGCCGGATCAAAAGTTGAATGCAGGAGCGCATCCGCTGCGACATCCAGCGCTAAGCCAATTTTTTCACTGGGCACCACTACATAATAATGGGTGGTATCCAAAGAAGTCACCGCGTTGAGGTAGCCGCCGACCGCTTTGATCTCCCTGGCAATTTCCCCCATCCCCCGCTTGACAGTGCCTTTAAAGAGCATGTGCTCAAAAAAATGGGAAATACCAGCTTCCCCAGGATTTTCATTTTTAGCGCCCGTGCCCACCCAGATATCGACTGCGACGATCGGAGTCGAATGAACCTCTTTAACGATCACCGTAAGTCCGTTATCCAACTTTACTTTGGTATAAGGACGCAGCAGGGAAGCATCCAGGTCTTGCCCGGATACGGCGGGCAAAGTCAGCATGCGGAGAGCGAAAACAGCTGCCACTAGTAGCAGCATCCTTTTAAATTTTTGCCGTTTCGGCATATATTGCGGCATTTGGTTACCTCCCGTAATGCAAATTACCACCTTAATTTCTATTTTGCGCCGGTGTTTCCTGCTTGACCAAACGGAATTAAACCTGCCAAAAGAATTAAAAAGTGCAGTATTCAAACTGCACTATTATACTATTCCTACCACCACCTGGGCTATATTGACCGCATGCCCGTCGATGCGCAGGAATCCTTCGATTAGATCAAGGTGAACCGCGCTGGTGGCAATGGTCTTTTGATTTCCGTATTGCATCCGGTCAAAATGATTATAACGCATCTCTTTCTCCAAGCGAAGAATTTTAGGGTGTTCCTTGATAATACGGGTGGCTAAATTTTGATCATTATCGGCAAACGCTTTTAAGGCCAAATTAAAACGCTCAAAAACCTGTTGGAACATAGAGCCCAATTCTTCCAGCCCTTCTTCGGAGAAGCTAATCCCCTCGATCTTGATTTTACGGGCGTTCTTAACGATATTGGCCATTATATCGCCAATATGTTCCAAATCGTTGGCTGTATAGAGAATTTGAATGCTTTGTTGCATCAATTCATCGGAAATCCGGTTGTTACCCAATCCAGTTACATAACAGCTGATTTTTTTATATAATTGATCAATCGCCGGCTCTACTTTGTCAATCTGTTCCAAAAGATCTTCGTCGCCATCGCGGATAGCTGGTAAAGTGCGGGAAAGCATTTGATCAGTGACAATCCGCCCCATCTCCAATGTTTGAAGCCGGGCATGATCAAGTGCCAGCTCCGGGATTTCCAGCAGGTTTTCATCCAAATAAACGGCTTCCCCCAAATCCGGATGACGTTCCGGAATTAACCGGTTCATTAAGCGGGCGGCCAGCCCGGTAAAGGGTAAAAATCCCAGAGCCATAATTAAAGAGAAAAAAGTATGGGCGTTGGCGATCTCCCGGTCTAGATCCCAGGAACTGATAAGCAATAAATGGGTCAAAGGCCGGTAAAAAGGTAAAAATAACGACCCGTTGATTAATTTAAAACCAAAATTGGCAATCGCGGCCCGTTTAGCATCCAATCCCGGAGTCCCAATACTGGAAATGAGGCCGGTAACTGTTCCGCCCAGGTGAGCGCCGAGCACAAAAGGGATCAAGGCATAAGGCCCGATTAATTTATGAGCCGCCAGAGACATCAACAAAGCCAAAAATGCCGGGCTTGATTGGAGGATGGCGGTAATGACCATCGCCATTAAAAATTCTAATATAGGATACTTTTCAAGATTGATCAGGGTTTGAACGATTACTGGATAATCCTTGACCGGCGCCATCGAGGTTGACATCACCGACATACCGTAAAACAAGAGTCCAAAGCCGAGCACGGTCCGGCCGATGCTCTTCCAGCGGGAACGCCGGGCAAACATGTACAAAATCACACCGACAAACAGCAATAATAAAGCAAATCCGGTAATTTTAAAGGCGATTAATTGAGACGTCACTGAGGTCCCAATCGCAGACCCTATAAGTACTTCTAAAGCTTGGGAAAGTGTTATCAAGTTTGCGCTTACAAAACCGACAATCAGAGCGGAGGCAGCGCCGCTGCCTTGGAGCCCGACAGTTACACATACTCCCATCAGCACCCCCAATAGCGGGTTGCTGGTTAGCGTTTTCAGCAATATTTTCATCCGGCGGGCCGCCGCCTTCTGCAGTCCCTCGGAACAAAGCTGCATTCCATAGATAAAAAGGCCCAACCCGCCGGCTAGACCCAGTATGGATGTTAAGGCGTCCATGGTCATCACCCGCCTGGTTTCTTTTCTTTAAAGGGATGGCGCTCCCCGGTTTCTGTAAAAATGACCATCTCCGCTATATTAACTACATGGTCGCCAATGCGTTCCAAATACCGGGCAACCAGTAACAGGCTGCTGGCCTGATCAACATACTCCGGGCCTTTCTTCATATATCCGGTCAATTCCTCAAGCAGCAACAGGAAAAGCTGGTCAACCTGATCATCATCATTATCCATTTCTCTGGCAATAGCAGGGTCCTTTTCAATATAAGCCTTAATACTCTTGCTTAACATCGCTTGAACCAGTCCGGCCATGCGCGGTAGATCAATTAAAGGTTTAAAATAGGGGCTTTTATGTTTAAGCGCCAAAGTTAACTCGGCGATATCCGAAGCATAATCAGCAATTCTTTCAAGATCGCGACCAATACGCATAGCAGCCGCCAAAAACCGGAGATCCCGGTCGATCGGTTGTTGCAAAGAGATCAATTCCAAAGACTCCATCTCCAGAGCTTCCTCCATAGCATCTATCTCTTCATCGCCATCAATGACAAACTTGGCTTGTTCATCATCCTGCTCGGAGATGGAGCGCATGGCCAAATTCAACCGGCGGCCGACCAATTCGCTCATAGCCTGTAATTTTTGGCCAATCGCAAGCAAGGCCCTATCATAAGCATTAAGATGTTTTACCATCGATTACCTCCGGGAATTAATCCCTGGTTTAACAATTTGGTAACCTTTTTTATACCATAAACAACTGCTTGATTCAAGTGTAATCCCCTAACAAAAAAACAATCACCATCCGTGAACAAAAATGCCCTTATTCTATATATTTCGTCAATTAAAAAAAATAGTTGACAGCCAAAGGGCAATGATGGGATGAAAATATTGTCTCCGCCTCATCCCCAGCCCCTTCTCCATGCATTTGAAAGACAGGGTAAATACTATTTTCCAGCATTCAGATAAGCCCGGTAATTTTTTTCATCAAAACAAGCGATTATTACCTTTTCCAATGAGTTGTTTCCCTTACAAAAACCATTTATCTCTCTTAAAGCTATTTGCGCGGCCCGTTCCACAGGAAACCGGTAAGCGCCGGTACTGATAGCCGGGAAGGCTATGGTGCGCACAGAGTATTCCGCAGCTAACTTTAAAGAGTTCTGATAACAAGAAGCCAGCAACCGGTCCTCTCCGGCTTCACCCCCCTGCCAAACAGGCCCTACCGTATGAATTACCCACCGGGCCGGCAAGTTATACCCTTTGGTTATTTTGGCGGCGCCGGTGGGGCAACCGTTAAGTTTACGGCACTCCTCCAATAACCCCGGACCGGCGGCCCGGTGAATAGCGCCGTCAACTCCCCCGCCTCCCAACAAAGAATTGTTGGCGGCGTTAACAATGGCATCAACCTTCAGGTTGGTTATATCGGTTTGGACAATTTCAATTCTATCCACCCCTAATCAACTCCCTATTTAATATATATGGCTGCTCCGTCAAAAAATCCTGTTAATCAAGTCTACCAATTTCCCTTTTTTGTTCTTCTTGGTTCCGAAATGTCCTGCAGCGTACAATGCGACTTTAACCATAAAAATAATAAAAGACAATTGGGGTTCCCGGATGTATCTCCTGGAGCCCCAATTAAAAACCAACGATTACTTTTAGGTTCTTTATTCCCCGAAGCATTAAGACAGAGCGGCAACAGCAAATAACCAGGTGGCGACTGCCTCCACCCAAAAACTTGAAAAATTGGAGATCTTAATGACGCCTAATCTAACTCCATCAAAAAGTTCAAGTATTTCAGGAGTATGTTTTTCAGTTATAAAGTATTCTCCATTTTTGTCTTACAAAAGTTAACTATTTCTTTGGCGCAATTTAATGCTTTTTCTGAAAGTTCTCGGTAAATACTTGATTTTCAAAGACTTAGCCGACCAACGCCATCCCTTTCTCCAGGGCAGCCCGGTTGATTATAGCCAAATCTTTTTTCTTGCCGGTTAAAACCTTCTCCAGCAGCACATTCATGACTGTGTCCAGTTTAACCACACCGGTGCTTTTTAAAATGGCCCCCATAATTACCATATTGGCGACTCTGATGTTGCCTAATTCATTGGCGATATCATTGGCCGGAATGGCGAACACTTTAATATCGGAGCGTTCCGGCTTAACATCAATTAAAGAGGAGTTGTAATATAATGTTCCGCCCGGCTTAATCATAGGCATAAACTTATCCAGCGAGGGGCGGTTCATGGCGACTACGATTCCCGGCTCGGAAATGACCGGCGAAGCCACCGGCTCATCGGAGACCACCACCGAGCAATTGGCGGTGCCTCCCCGCATCTCCGGACCATAGGAGGGAAAATAGGAAACATTCTTCCCTTCATACATTCCGGAATAAGCCAGCAACTGGCCCATTAACATAACTCCCTGGCCACCGAAACCGGCGAATATCGATTCGAGAATCATTACGCTACCCCCCCGCGATCACGGATTACACCCAAAGGAAATTGAGGAATCATGTTGGTCTCCAACCATTTTAAAGCTTCAACCGGCGTCAATCCCCAGTTGGTCGGGCAAGTCGACAATACTTCAACCATGGCGAAGCCCTTGCCTTGAACTTGAGCTTCAAAGGCCTTTTTAATGGCTTCCTTGGCTTTGTTAACGTTCTTCGGGTCATGCACACTTACTCTGGCCAAGAAGTACGGGGCTTCCAAAGTATTGAGCATCTCGGTCATCTTCACCGGATAGCCCATGGTTTTAACATCCCGGCCATACGGCGAAGTGGTGGTTTTTTGCCCCGGCAAGGTTGTCGGAGCCATCTGTCCCCCGGTCATCCCGTAAATAGCGTTGTTAATAAAAATCACTGTAATTTTTTCGCCGCGGTTAGCCGCGTGCACGATTTCCGCAGTCCCAATCGAGGCCAGATCGCCGTCACCCTGGTAGGTGAAAACAACCCGGTCCGGTAAAACCCTTTTGATACCGGTTGCCACCGCCGGAGCCCTGCCGTGGGCCGCCTGCTGGCAATCGCAATTAAAGAAATCATAAGCAAAAACCGCGCAACCCACCGGCGCAATGCCGATGGTCTTCTCCCGGACCCCTAATTCATCTATGGCCTCGGCTACCAACCGGTGGATAATGCCGTGGGTGCAACCGGGGCAATAACTCAAAGGCCGGTCCTGTAAAGCTTCGGGTCTTCCGAATATCTTCTCCAATTAGGCCACCCCCTGTTTGCTAAGACATTGCAAAATAGCTTCATAAACTTCAGTAACCGATGGTATGGCTCCGTTCAGCCGGCCGTAAAAGTCCACTGTGGCTAAACCGCCGGTAGCCAGCTTCACATCCTCGATCATCTGGCCGGCGCTCATCTCAACCACTAAAAAGCGTTTTCCAGACTTGGCGAGCTCATTCAATCGGTTGCTGGGAAACGGCCACAAAGTAATAGGCCGGAAGAGGCCGACCTTTTTTCCTTGGGCCTTGGCTTTGGCGATCGCCGATTTCGCCACCCGGGCGGAGGTGCCGTAAGCGACAATAATTAAATCCGCCTCCTTAGTCCCCTCTTCTTCAAACCGGACTTCGTTGGCCTCTATCTCCCGGTATTTCTGTTGAATCCGGATGTTTATCTTTTCCAGCGCTTCACCGACCAAACCCAAACTATTAATAACGCTTTGCGGTTTCCCGGCGGTCATCCCGGTGGTCGCCCAAGGTTTCGGCGGAATCTTTAAATCTTTGACTTCGGTTAAGGTAACCGGTTCCATCATCTGCCCCAGCAGGCCGTCGGCAAGAATCATGGCCGGATTGCGGTATTTATCGGCTGTTACAAACGCTTCATACATTAAATCGATAATTTCCTGAACCGATGAGGGCGCGAAGACGATTAAATGATAATCGCCATGGCCGCCGCCTTTGGTAGCCTGAAAATAATCGGCCTGGGATGGTGTCAGACCGCCCAAACCTGGGCCGCCGCGGCAGACATTCACAATAACACAGGGCAATTCCGAGCCGGCGGCATAGGAGATTCCCTCCATTTTTAAACTGACTCCGGGACTTGAAGATGAAGTCATCACCCGGGCCCCGGCGCCGGCTGCCCCGTAAACCATATTAATCGCGCTGACTTCACTTTCGGCCTGAATAAAAACACTGCCAACCTCCGGCATCTTTTTGGCCATGTATTCTGGAACCTCGTTCTGGGGAGTTATCGGATATCCAAAAAAGTAACGGCAGCCGGCCCTGATAGCCCCTTCGGCAATGGCCTCATTACCTTTCATCATTACTCGATCAGCCATTTCGATTTACCTCCTTGAACTAATATAAGTTTTTTATTTATAGACTTCAATCACTACGTCAGGGCACATCCGGGCGCAAAAGGCACAGCCGATGCACTGGCCTTGATCGGTAATCTCGGCGGGTTTGTAACCTTTGGAATTGAAATGATCCGCCAATCTTAAGATTTTTTTCGGGCAAACGCTGATACAAAGTTCGCAGCCTTTGCAACGTTCCTCATTGAAAGTAACCTTGGCCATAACTTTTCCTCCCTTAACATCTCGAATATGAAAGAATTTATGATGATAGAATTATTATTACCTGATAATAATTATATCCTTTTTCAAATGCCATTGCAATGTATTAATTTTTATTCTGCTTGCTGATTGTTTAATTCTCACGCAACCACGGAGGGAGCATCCGCATTTTCACCGGAAAAACCGGGTACCCCTCTAAAAAAGACCGGTACCGTTGATAAAAGTTAGCTTCTACCATCTGATAAACGATGGGCAACCTAAATTGTTCCGCTATTTGCTTTATTAACGGCAAACCCTCTTGCCAAAGCTCAATGGTTGTTTCCCGGCCCAAATTGATATTGGCGATAATACCGTTCGCCTGTAAGCGGCTGGCTGTTTGAATGCCCTCAAGTACCCTTAAGGCTTGATCCAGGTTCCGGGTGTCCGGCCGGAAAGGATTGACCACCAGCCAAAAATTATAAGGCTCCTGAAGAAAATATTGGTGAAACCGGCCCAAAGCGCGGGCCCCCGCCGGGTCTCCCCCGACATCGAAGACCACTTGATAGGACTTGTCCTGGAGCAACGAGTAAATCCTGGGTGATAAAGCCGGCACATCAGCCTGTTCCAGACCGGCCTCGGTAGATACAATTGTCAATCCAGCAGCGCCAAGCTCGGCGCCGACATCTCGGGAGCGAAAATAGGGGTTGACGATATCCAAATCAATCAAACCAACTTTAGCTTGACTCGTTTTATGGATATTCAGAGCGTAAGCTATGGCAAACTCGGTTTTTCCGCTGCCATAAGCGCCGCAAACAATACTAATTCTTTGCATAACTCATTCTCCCATGTTTAAAAGCAAAGCCCGTAAATACCCGATCAAATATAAGGATCCGGTAGCCAGCGCCACTTCGCCGGCAGTAGTTTTAAGCAACTCCAATGCCCTTTCCGGAGAAGGCTCAACGATGACGGGCAATCCGTAATCTTTAAAAATTCCCGCCAATTCCGCAATGTTAGCTGTTTTAGGATCGGGAACCTCGGTCACGATTACCTGTCCGGCGATTTCAGCCAGGACTCCGGCCATCTCTTTTAAAGGGCGATTATTGAGGATGCCTATCAACAAAGTAACTTTCCGGCCGGGGAAAATGGCTTTGATGCTCTCGGTCAAAGCCCTGGCCCCATCCGGGTTATGCGCCCCGTCCAGATATAATTTAAGCGGAAAAACGGATTCTATTCTTTCCAGTCTGCCCGGCCATTTGGCTTTGGTTAAGCCCTTCGCTATAACACCTTTCGACAGCGGCGCACCGGTATTATGGAGCAACTCTAGGCCGGCCAAGACATTTAAACAATTTATCGCCTGATGCCCACCGACTAAGCCCAGATTGATCCGGAGCTTTTCGTTAAGGAAACCGGTAACGGTAAATTCGGTCCCGGTCTCGGAAACCGCAAGCCCGTCAAGGCGGTAACGGCTTACCAGCTTAAAGCGTGATTGCCTCTCCTTAGCGACTGCCATCAAATAGTCTTCAATCGCTGCTTCCTGGCTTCCGATTACTACCGGAACCCCCGGTTTAATGATCCCCGCTTTTTCGAAAGCGATCTTCTCCAGGGTATCGCCCAGGTATTCCCGGTGGTCCAAGGCCAAGTGGGTGATTATACTCAGTAACGGATTTAAAACGTTGGTAGCGTCGAACCGGCCGCCCATACCCACTTCAACAATGGCGAACTCCACTTTTTCCCGGGCGAAAAACTGAAAAGCCAGGGCGGTTAAGACCTCAAATTCGGTGGGAGGCCCGAACCCGGCCGCGCTGACCTCTTCTAAAACCGGTTTTATTTCGTTAACAAGCGCGGCTAATTGCTCCCGGGAAATGATTTCGCCGGCAACCACCAAACGTTCCCTGTAGGTAACCAGATGCGGCGAGGTGTATCTCCCGGTCCGGTAGCCCGCCTCGCTTAAAACCGCATCCAGCATTGCCGCAGTTGAACCTTTGCCGTTGGTCCCGGCGATGTGGATCGCCTTGAACTGTTCCTGGGGGTTTCCAAGCCGCCGCAGAATTTCCCGGATCCGGTCCAAACCCAGCTTTATCCCGTGTTTGGTGCATTGTTTAATATAATCTAAAGACTCCCGATAGTTCATAGTCGCCCCGAGGTGGTATCACCGGCCGATTTCGAAAAAAGGCGTTCGGTGCTATAATATTGATATTATTGTACCATACTTTAAATGATGCGCCATATGTAGGACAATACTTTTACTTATCGGTTACAATCAGCGCCCCGCCGCCGATTTACCGGCCTATAGGAGGAACCATGCATATTGTTCTTTATCAGCCCGAAATCCCTCAAAACACCGGGAATATCGCCCGGCTTTGCGCGGCCGCCAAGGCCGAATTACACTTGATTGAGCCCCTCGGTTTTTTCTGGGATGATCAGCGTTTAAAAAGAGCCGGTCTGGACTACTGGGAACTGGTCAATATCGAACGGCATCTAAACTTGCAGGCTTATTTAAGCAAGTACCCGGGCCGGAACATTTATTATGCCACCACCAAGGGCGGCCGTTTTTATACCGAAATCGCTTATAACGTTGATGACGTCGTGATGTTCGGCCCGGAAACCCGTGGGCTGCCGCCGGAGATTCTCAGTCGCCAGCCGGAACATAATATCCGGATTCCGATGTATAAGGAGGCCAGGTCGTTAAATCTGGCCAATTCGGTGGGGATAATACTTTACGAAGCTTTACGGCAAGCGGGATTCCCGGGGTTGTTGTAAGTAACTTTATCCTGGTTGACCATTCAGGTAATCTTCCTTTAAGTCCTCATCCCAATCTGTAAAAAAGATTTAAAAAAGCATTGCTAATATTCTGATAATTTTCTTTACGATAACCGGGATTTCCTTCCCCTAATTTAAAAAAGAGTCACCCTAGGGGACCCTTTAAAAAATAACCGGAATTGATGAATCAAGCTTAGTGTTTTTAGATCGGTTCCACACTCTTTACTTCCGGGATCTCCTGTTTTAAATAGCGTTCAATCCCGTTCTTAATGGTCATGGTGGACATCGGGCAGCCGGAACAAGCTCCCTTCAGCTTGACAGTCACTACTCCATCCTTGTAATCAACCAGCTCCACGTCACCGCCGTCGGCCTGTAACGAAGGTCTGATTTTATTTAAAGCCTCGCTGACTTTTTCCTTCATAATCCTGATTACTCCTTTCAAAATTCTTAGTTTAGTTAAATCTTAACATAGTTTAATATGGTTGGCAATATAAAAGAACTTATTTTAACAAAGACGCAACTCTTTTTCTAGAATAACCAAAAGACCCGGATCTATCATGTTATTTTTCTAACAAAGTCCCAAAT
>JBLNCU010000109.1:0-18524 GCA_050260935.1 Bacillota bacterium | reverse complement strand
AGATTATCAGCATCGATTGTTTAATAATATTTCCGAGTTTTACCTTTTCTGCGTTTACGGTTACTTCGTTCAACTTGGAATGAATCAAATACAGATTGGAAATTGAAATGACGATTAATATTGCGACGATTAATAAAATGTTGCCAAACCCCAGCATTATGCGGGTTCCTAGCTTGACGCCCCTTTTCATATCATATTGACCCCCCGTAATCCAAATCGCTAATTGTTAATACTAGTTTTAGTGTTTGGGACTTCCTGAACTGCCGGGATTTCTTTTTTGACAAAGTCAACCTCCTCGGAGCTCAATATTTTTTCGATATTTAGAATCAGAATGACTCTCTCCTTTAGCTTGCCTATGCCCATGAGGAAATGACCTTCAATATCCGCGCCATACTCCGGCGGGGCTTCGATCTCCCCCGGCTGGATATTGACAACTTCGGCCACCGTATCGACGATTAATCCGATTAGCCGCGGCGTTCCTCCCATGGCTATCTCAATAACAATGTTGCAGGTCCGTTCATTGTATTCTTTCGACGCCAAGCCGAACCGCAGCCGGAGATCCATTACCGGGACTATTTTGCCGCGGAGATTGATGACCCCCTTTATGTATCCCTTGGTCTTGGGAATTGGTGTCACCTCCATTAAACCGATGATCTCCTTCACCTTTTTGATGGGAATCCCATAGACCTCGTTATCCAAAGAAAAAGTTAAGAACTTGTTGCTTTGCGCCTCCATGTCTCTATCCCCTTTCTATTTTTGTCAACCGGTTAAAAGCGATCCGTATCCTTTTCCAGCGGTATTACTTCCTCCGGGGATACCACCCGGGTTTTATCCACCGGCAAAGACTTTCCGTTTGGCTGGGAACCCGCCTGGTTGGAGCTAAGATATTTTGGCGTTTGTTGCGGGTGACCCCCGTAGCGGGCCCCGTTTTTAGCCGCGCTTTCGACACCAGCCCCAGCTTTTCCATTGATCACATCTGAAAGCTGCCGGACTACTTCCCGTAAGTTTTGAGCTTGGGCGCTTAATTCTTCGGAAGCGGAAGCGCTCTCCTCGGCGTTGGAGGCATTCTGCTGGGTAACCGCTTCCATCTGAGCTAGGGCTTTATTCACCTGTTCGATTCCTTGCGCCTGTTCCTGGCTGGCGGCGGCGATCTCTTCCATCAACTCATTTACTTTTTTGGCCTGAACGGTTATTTCGTTTAGGGCTTCCTGGACCTTTTCCGCCACAAGTACCCCGTTTCCGGACAACTCGATGTTCGCTTCGATCATCGCCGTGGTATCCTTGGCCGCCTGGGCGCTTCGCTGGGCCAGATTCCGCACTTCCTCGGCGACTACAGCGAAGCCCATTCCGGCTTCACCGGCCCGGGCCGCCTCTACAGCCGCGTTTAAAGCTAAAATGTTGGTCTGAAAAGCTATATCATCAATAACTTTAATGACTTTGGCAATCTGGTCGCTGGATTTCTTTATATCGCCGATGGCGTTCATCATCTCCTGCATTTTCCAGTTGCCTTTCTCGGCAGCCTCTTTGGTATGTTCGGATAGTTGAGTGGCCTGTTTGGTGTTGGCATTGTTCTGCTCCAGCATCGAGACTGACTCCGCCAGAATAGAGGAGGTTTCTTCAATTGAGGTAGCCTGCTCAGCGCTGCCCGACGACAGTTGCTGACTGGCGGAGGCCAATTGCTCGGAAGCGGAAGCCACCTGATTAGCTCCTTCGTTCAACTGAGAGATTGCCGCTGTCATCGGGCGGGATATTGACAAGCTGATAAAAATCCCCAACATTAAGGCGATAATGGCTCCGATGATTACTACGGTGGTAGATAAAACAGTGGTTACCGCGACTGTCCGGTAGGCGGCGGCTTCGGCTTGTGTTACCAAGGCCACATTCAGGGTAACCAGTTGGTTTAGTAACCCTAAACATATTTGATAAGAGGAATTACTCGTGCCAAAGCTAAAATCAAAAGCTTGCGCATAGAGCTTGGGGTCTTTATTTTTCAGATAAGCATTGATAAGAGACATCAATATCTGGTCATCCTGTTTCCAGCTTTCCAGGGCCGCTTTAAAACTATCCCAAAGCATCTTCTCCTTGGCTACCTTAATAATGGAGTCATAAGTCTTTATGTCTTGGGGAATGGTTTTCCAGGCATCATCTAAATATTGAAACTGATTCCCAATATTTTCTTCATTTAAATCGGCAATCAATAAAGAACGTTCGGCTGCTTTAATATTGGAAAGAGCAATCTTCAAATTTAGTACGGAACTATACCCCGGTATTTGAGTCTTGACAAAGTCGCCAACATGCCATTTAAGCCTGTTAACACTGTACCACCCGATCATTCCGACGGTTATCATCACGATTACCGTAATTAGAAAACCGCCTATCAATTTGGTTGTAAGTTTAAGATGGCTAAACAATTTAAGTTTCCTCCAATTTTTATTATTTGTTGCCCAAATCTAATCTGGCACGGATGATACCAGTATTAACTCACCGCCTCCTCGAATTTAAACAGGTTCTCGACGTCAAAGATCAGCGAGACCTTGCCGTCTCCCAGGATTGAGGCCCCAGCCAGGAAAGCGAGCTGGTTAAATTCGCTTCCCAGCGATTTCACGACGATCTCCCGCCGTTCCACCACACTGCGTACTGGAAGAGCCTTGAATTTCTGATCCAGCTCCAAAATAATAATCAGCCCTTCATTATCCTGAGGGTTTAGATCTTCCCGGCCCAGCAGCTTCGCGATGGGTATCACCGGGAAGACGGCCTCCTTAACCCGGATCATGGTCTGTTTCCCCTGAATGCTGATCCACTGGGACTCATCCGGTCTAAGGATCTGCTTGATAAAATGGGTGGGAATTATATAATTGGAGCCTGCTATATCAACAATAGTGCCGTTAATGGCCGCCAAATTAATAGGTATTTTCAAAATGAAACTGCATCCCGAACCGGGCCGGTTGTTGATTTCAACTTTCCCGCCCACCTTGGACACTTCAGTTTTAACCACATCCAGTCCGACTCCGCGGCCGGAGACGTTGTTTACATTATCGGCGGTTGAGAAACCCGGCAGGAATATAAAATGACTGATCTCCTCCTCACTGTACTCCCTGGAAGGATCGACCAACCCCTTTTCCTTGGCCTTTTGATAGATTTTATCCAGCGTCAACCCTTTTCCATCATCGGAGACTTCAATATAAACCGTCCCCCGTTTACTAAAGGCCTGGACTTTCACCAATCCTTGAGCGGGCTTATTATTGGCGATTCTGGTGGCTTCATCTTCAATTCCATGGGCAATCGAATTTTTTACCAGATGCAACAGAGGATCCAACAGCTTCTCGGTTACTCCCCGGTCGATTTCGGTGTCTTCCCCGGCAAATTGGAGTAAAATATTCTTGCCCAATTCGGCGATGGCATCGCGGCCGATCCGGTTAACCTTTTGAAAAGTGGACTTTAAGGTAACCATCCGCAAAGACATGGCAATGTTCTGAATATCCTTGGTGATCTTCTCCATCCTTAAAAGGTTGCCGATGAAGGGATCATTGGCGTCAAATCTTTGGCTCGCCTCGCGTTCAATCAAGGACTGATTGATCAGCAATTCCCCCATCATATCTACCAGGTTGTCGATTTTAAATGTCGGAACCCTGGTATAACCGGCGCCGCTTTCATTGGCAATCACACTGGAGGCTTTTTCTTGAATACGCAATGATTGAATAACTTTTTGGGGTTCGGCTTTCTTCTCTTTCACCGCCACCTGGCCCAGTTTCAATCCGGGGTACTGATCCTGCTTGCTCAATAAATCATCGACCGTATTGGAATCCAACCCTTGGTGGATTAAGATTTCCCCAAGTTTATCGACTTTCAGGGCCTGGTACTCTGAAGACCCCTCGACCGGCTGTTCAACCTCCACATCCTCCCGGTTCAGATTCGCCAAGTGATCCTCCACCACGCTTAAAAAACCGGGATTACGGCTCAGACTAAGATCCTCACAGAGTTTTTTCAGAAAATCGGACGAGGCCAGGATGAGGTCGACAAAGTGTTTACTGACTTTGGCCTCCCCTTTTCTGCATTTATCCAGCCTGGTTTCGGTTTGATGGGCGATTTTCCGGACTAAGTCCTGGTTTACAAATCCGGCCAACCCTTTGATTGTATGGAAGGACCGAAATAAGCCGTTGATCATCTCGATATTCCCTGGGTCTGTCTCCAAGGCCAGGACGTTCATTTCTATATTCTCAATATGTTCATTGGTTTCAACCAGAAAATCATTTAAGAATTCCGGGTCGATCTCCTCAAGGGGTTCATCCTTGTTTTCTTTGTTTGAGTCCGCTTGAGTATTGTTCGACTGGGGTTGATCTCCCTTATCGTCGGTGATGATTCCCGCCACAAGGTCGGATACATTTCGAGAGTCCACTCCCTCCACCCGGTCACCGCCTTCCCGTTTGGCCGATCCCCGACCGTCAAGTCCGGGACCCGCAGCCGCCGGATTATTCGCCGTTGATTCCGAATCGCCCTCAATAAATTGAGCGATTAAATCCGGGGCCCTTTCAGGAGTATTCCGGAGGTTTTTTCTGCCGTTAGCTTTGTTTGGGGTGGTTGCCAAGGAGAACACCGCCTTTGAAAATTTAGATTACTTCTTTAGGTTCGATACTATAAACTATGGAAAATAAGGCTTCATCAAGTTGAAATACCAAACGGGTTGTCTTTACCCCGCTAATCATGAATGAGACGTTATCCCCCGTCACAAACACCGGGGGGGAAATGTAAATCGTGTTGACGGATCTATATTTGCTAATGGCCACGCTTACGGTCAAGGTTACAATATCGCCGATTGCCCTTTTGGCTTCATCATTCAATATACCGGTCTCTTTCCCTTTTGCCAGTGAAGCGATTTTTAACCCCAATGGCCGGCTACAGCCAAAAACGACATTCCCTTCCAGGGTATGGGAGAAACTATTTAAAATATTTACCTGGCCGGCCGGAGCAAAAAGCGGGCTTTCCTCCTCATATTTAAAAACCGGTTTCATCTTAAAAATCGGGAAAACCTTGGTGATTGAGAGAATAAAGCTCTCTTTAATCTCCATTAAGGGCTATACTCCTTCAAAACCTATCTCGATACGAACCTGGCCAAACTGGGTTGAGAACAACCTAGCCGCGGACTGTTCTTTAGGGGTGGTAATCTCCAAATTTTCATCAACAAAGATCGCCGGAGGGGTTAACCGGAGGTCGCTACCCTTATAGGTGTTATTAAGTTTAGTAATCCCGTTCCCGGTGATCATATTGGTAAATTCGGCAAGGTAAAAGCATAGATCCATTTCATCGCCAGCCGGTTCTCCATTGGCGCTCTCATATAACTTCCGGGCCAGGGTTTCGGTCATTTCAACGTGAATACGGCCCTTCGTCAATCCCACAACTCCTACAATCGATGAGAGTTTCTTCTCAGAGCTCTGTTTCACTTGAGTATCCGGAGTGGGTTCCGTTCCTAAAGTTTGGGAGAACATCTTAACCAACGACTCCGCGAAACAATTGCAGAAATAATCGAATTTACTTTGATCCATTTGATCTTCTCCCTTTCTATAACAGACTTTGGACGCTCTGAACCATCTCTTCGGGCTTAAAAGGTTTGGTTAGAAAGATTTTAACCCCCAGACGCTTCGCTTTATTAATCAATTCCTCATCACCCATGGCGCTTAGCATAATCACCTTGGCGGCCGGGTTTTTTTGGAATAGTTGTTCCGCCGTTTGAATGCCATCCATTACCGGCATGGTAATATCCAAGACAATCACATCCGGTTTTAATTGATTGATCATCTCCAGCCCTTCCTGACCGTTAAAGGCTTGCCCCACCATCTGCGCCCCCTGGGGTTCCAACGCCTTAGTTACGGCCTTCATTACCATGGGAGAATCATCGATAACTAACACTTTACAATCCATTAAGCTTCCTCCTGTATTTGTACAATAGTTTGGTTTACAGCCGGTCCGGAAACCGCTCTTAATTCACCCCGCCTAAGTATCCGCATATTCCTCCGTTCTTTGAAAATTTTTAAAAATTTTACATAAATATCAGCCATAATCACACTTTTCTTTTCCATTCATCAGTAAATATCGGCAACTCTTTTATGTTTCTTTATCAATAAAGGCAGACAAATCGACTTTTTTGATCTTACCAATAACATTCAACTATCTTTCAAAAATTCTAATTTTTAGACTTAGTTATAGTTATTTCATTTAATGACAATTTTTAACTTGGATCATTTTCCCTTCAAAAATAAAAAAACAACCTTTCTTCGGCAACCTGGCAGTCAAATGGCTGAACAAATTAATTCAGCTTTAGACCCATGGCTTTGCGTCCCCGGCTTTCGCCGGGTTTGCTATTATCGGATAAGCTGCTTTGTAAATCCAACAACCAGCATTCGATGGGGTTTTTAATGCATTTAATTTATTAATGCAGCATCAGAGCGACTTTTTCGAACTCTCATTTCCGGCTGCCCGGTTTTACAATCGGGATCCCTTCTTTGCAAAGTGGGCACTCCTCGGGCTCCCAGGTTTCAATCTCCATTGCCAGCAGCGCTTCCTTTTTAACCCCGAAATAAATCCTTTCAGAACTGCGATCGACAAATACTCCGACTCCGATGACATTGGCGCCCCGTTCTTTTACCGCTTCAATCACTTCAAAAACGGAACCGCCGGTAGTGATTACATCCTCCACCACCAACACATTCTCATCTTCCTCCAAATCAAATCCTCTTCTGAAGGTCATTTTCCCATCTTCCCGCTCAGTGAACAAAGCCCGTACTCCCAATATCTTGGCCACTTCATAGGCGACGATAATTCCACCGATAGCCGGGGCGACCACCGCATGAATTTCTTGCCCCTTAAAACGGCGGGCTAAATCTTCGCATAATTTTTCAGTAAATTTAGGGTATTGGAGGACTTGAGCGCATTGCATGTATTGCTTGCTATGTTTCCCGGAGGTTAATCGGAAATGGCCTTCCCTCAAGACTTTTGTCTCTCTAAAAATCTCCAATATTTCTTTCTGTTCAAGCATGATGGCTCCCCCTTACCATTAGTCGGCAAAAATCCGTTAAATAGATTCATTAACAATGCCAGTGTGATTTAAAGACCTGTTTAACCCAGACTTTGGCCCGGTGAATCTTTTTAAAAAATTCTCTTCGACAAGAAACCGGCGGATTCCTGCTAATCCTCTTGGACTAAAGTTTTCATTGAAAGACCCCGATTTCAAAGAACTATTTTTTCTGACTGTTTAAATATTCCTGATAACCAATCTCCTCTAATAAGACCGCCTTGTCGTTGACCTCTTTAGCCAGTCGCTTCTTATATTCAACCATCTTCTGGCGGAGGGCGGGGTCCATGCCCCCCAGGATCTGAACAGCCAATATCCCGGCATTTTTGGCTCCATTGATGCTGACGGTCGCTACCGGAATTCCTCCCGGCATTTGGACTATGGAATACAGGGAATCCACTCCGTCTAAAGTGTTTGTTTTAATAGGGACTCCGATGACCGGCAGCGGAGTCATTGCCGCCAAGACCCCTGGGAGGTGGGCCGCTCCTCCTGCGCCGGCGATTATTACCTCCAGCCCCCGCTCCGTAGCTGTTGAAGCGTATTCCAGAGCCCGCTTCGGCGAACGGTGGGCCGAGATAATGGTCATTTCATACTCCACCCCAAAACCCTCAAGGATTTCGGCGGCCATCTTCATAATCTGGAGATCGGAATCACTACCCATAACTATTCCTACCAGCGGCATTTATTCAGCTCCTCTCCTTACTGTTAATATGGCGAAAATAGCCATTCGCCTCCACTTGCGGCTACCCGGTTCGGTTAGGGGTAAATCTCCTGTTAGTCGTCTAACATACATTCCGGTGGGCAATTCCTAAAATTTGCGACAATTCGGTAATGTTTTCCGCCGCTAGGAACTCCCTGATTCCGTCAATAACTTTCTTTACGGTAAAGGGGTCTTTAAATGTTCCCGTCCCGACTGCCACCGCCGTAGCACCGGCCATAATAAACTCCAGAGCGTCAGCGGCCGAGACGATACCGCCCATCCCGATAATCGGCAGGGAAACTTTTTGATAAACCTGCCAGACCATACGCAGGGCCACCGGTTTAATGGCCGGGCCCGACAAGCCTCCCATGATATTTCCCAAAACCGGACGACGGTTTTTAATATCGATAGCCATGCCTTGGAGGGTGTTGATCATACTGAGCGCATCAGCGCCGGCTTCCTCCACCCGCCTGGCAATTGCCGTAATATCGGTGACATTCGGCGAAAGCTTTACGATCAACGGAAGTTTAGTGGACTCCCTGACGGCCTTGGTAATCTCATAAGCCATCCTGGGGTCCGTTCCAAAAGCAATCCCCCCCTCCTTGATATTGGGGCAGGAGATATTGAGTTCAAACCCGGATACTTCAGGGTAACCGCTTAAAATCCGAGCTACCTCAATGTAGTCGGCTTTTGTTTTTCCAACTATATTTACGATCACCGGCAGCTGAAAATTCCTTAAAAAGGGGAGGGCTTCGGCAATAAAATTTTGAACACCGGGATTTTGTAAACCAATGGCATTGAGCATCCCGGCGGGAGTTTCCGCAATTCTGGGCGGCGGATTGCCCGGCCACGGTTCCAAAGAAACCCCCTTGGTTACCACCGCCCCGAAAAGATCCGGCGCGAAGAACGGCAAGTACTCCCGGCCATAACCATAGGTTCCGGAAGCGGGCAGCAGCGGATTTTTAAGCGTCAAACCGGCAATCTTCACCTGGAGCGAAGGCTCAGACATTACCAGATCACCTCTTCCAGCGGAAAAACCGGCCCGTCCACACAAACCCGGCGATACCCCCCGGTTGTCCGGCAACTACACCCAAGACAAGCACCTATACCGCAAGCCATATTGGCTTCCAAGGAAATCTCACCAGGGATCCCGTCCTTCAGGGCAATTTGCTGAATCGCCCGCAACATCGGTTGGGGGCCGCAAGCGGCCAACCAGTCAAATTTCTCTGCCTTATGCCTTTCTTGAAAGCTGTCCGTAACCAAACCAGGCCGCCCGTAGCTTCCATCCTCGGTAGCGGCATGGATTTTTACCCCCATATCCTGCCACTTCTCAAGCTCCAACAGATCGTGACGGGTCCGCCCGCCGTAAAACAGGCTGATATCCATGGTTTTCTCCGTTTGCCGCCATTGTTCGGCGGAACAAAAAAGGGGGGGCATTCCTACTCCTCCGGCTATCAGAGCGATTTTATTTCTATGATTGGGAAAGGTAAAGCCGTTACCCAGCGGTCCGTAAATCCTCAATAGCTCCCCTTCCCGGGAGCCGGCCAGAATAGCCGTACCCCTGCCCACTACTTTATAAATAAAACTAATAACCCCGGAGGCCCGGTCAATCCGGTAAATGCTTATCGGCCTAGCCAGTAAAGGGTCGCTGGAGCCTTCGGCGGCCACCCCGACTTGAATAAACTGGCCGGGCACGGCGCTATCGGCGATTTCCGGCGCGGACAACGTCATACGGTAGTACCCCGGAGCGAGATTCTTATGTGTTGTTATTAAAACCCGGCCTTGAAACATTTTTTCTCCTTCTCAAATCGTGGCGGCCAATAAAATAAATTGTCACCCCTGTAAATAATAACCCGGTTAGATTAATTGTTCAACCCTGATGGTTTTAAAATCCTGAAGCGGTATAGCCGTACTGGGCTCTTTTCCCCCGCTCTGAACCAATAACACCTGTAAAAAAGCTTTTACGGTATCCAGTGAAGTTAAGCAGGGAATATTATGCTCTACCGCCGCCCGGCGGATTTTAAAGCCGTCCCGTTCCGGTTCCTTACCCCGGGTGATGGTATTGACCAGCAATTGGATCTCCCCGTTTTTAATAGCATCCATTATATTGGGCGAACCTTCATCCATCTTGTTCAACTTAGTAACCGGTACATCATTGACCCGGAGGTAGGCTGCGGTACCCATGGTGGCATAAATTTTAAAGCCGCGTTCCGATAACTTTTTAAGCAAGGGTAAAGCTTCCGCCTTGTCCCGGTCGGAGAGAGTAGCCAAAATAGCGCCCCCGCGCGGCAAGTTGAGCCCGGAAGCGATGAAAGATTTATATAAAGCCCCGGTATGGGTGAGGTCCACCCCCATCACTTCTCCGGTGGACTTCATCTCCGGCCCTAAAGAGATATCAACCTGAGTCAGTTTGGCGAAGGAGAACACCGGGGCCTTGACCGCGATCAACTTGGACTCCGGCCACATCCCGCCGGCGTAGCCTTGATCGTGAATACTCCGGTTCAAAATCGCCTTCGTCGCCACCTGAACCATGGGAATCCCGGTTATCTTGCTCATGAACGGCACAGTCCGGCTTGATCTGGGATTGACTTCGATGCAGTACACTTCATGATCATCCATGACAAACTGAATATTGATCAGCCCGACAACCTTGAGGGCTTGAGTTAATTTCAAGGTATAATTCAAGATCCGTTCCTGTTCGGCCATAGTAAGATGCTGCGGTGGATAAACCGCAATGGAATCGCCGGAATGAACCCCTGCCCGTTCCAGATGCTCCATAATTCCCGGAATTAAGACGTTGTTCCCGTCGGAAATAGCATCAACTTCACATTCCCGGCCGCTGACATACCGGTCCACCAGGACCGGATGTTCCGGGGCGGCCTTTACCGCATAGGTTAGGTAATTCTGTAATTCGGCTTCGTTATAGACGATCTCCATTGCCCTGCCCCCCAGTACGTAAGAAGGGCGCACCAATACCGGAAACCCGATCTCTTTCGCCACCGCTAAAGCTTCCTCCAGTGAAACAACCGTTCTTCCGGGCGGTTTAGGGATCTTCAAATCCAACAGCAAACGATCAAAGCGTTTTCTATCCTCGGCCAAATCGATGGAGTCGACCGAGGTTCCCAGAATCTTGAACCCGGCCTCTTGCAAACCGGCCGCCAGGTTGATGGCGGTCTGCCCCCCGAATTGAACGATAACTCCCTCGGGTTTTTCCAGTTCCAGGATATGCAAGACGTCTTCAACGGTTAAGGGTTCAAAATACAAACGATCCCCGGTGTCAAAGTCGGTGCTGACTGTTTCCGGGTTATTGTTAATAATAATCGCCTCAATGCCGGCCTCTTTCAAAGCCAGCACCGAATGAACGCTGCAATAATCGAACTCAACTCCCTGGCCGATGCGGATTGGTCCGGAGCCGATAACGACGATTTTTCGTTTCTCCGATGGCAGGGCCTCGTTCTCCTGATCATAACATGAATAAAAGTAGGGCGTGGCCGCCTCAAACTCCGCCGCGCAAGTGTCAACCATTTTGTAAACCGGCCGGATGTTTTGTTGGTAGCGGAACCGCCGAACCTCATCTTCTTTGGTTGACGCCAGCCGGGCAATCTCCCGGTCGGAAAATCCCATTTTCTTGGCTGCCGTTAATAACTGGACATCTTTGTAACCCTTTTCCTGCAACTCTTTTTCCATAGCCACTATTTTGTAAATCTTCCGGAGGAAGAAGGGATCCACCTTGGTCCGGTTATTTAGATCCTCGATTGAATAACCCCGGCGCAGCGCCTCGGCCAGGAAAAAGAGGCGGCGGTCGTCGGCGGCCACCACCGCCTTCTCCAACTCCTCGTTGGACATTTGAGCGGCTCCCGGAAGATCCAACCCGTACATTTTAATCTCCAGCGACCGGATGGCCTTTAAAAGACCGGACTCCAAGGAACGGTCGATCGCCATCACCTCACCGGTAGCCTTCATTTGGGTCCCTAAGGTCCTATCGGCCAGGTTGAACTTGTCAAAAGGCCAACGCGGTATCTTGACGACTACATAATCGAGAGCCGGTTCAAATGAAGCGTAGGTTTTGCCGGTGACGGCGTTTTTAATCTCATCCAAGTGCAGGCCGATGGCAATTTTGGCCGCCACCTTGGCGATGGGGTAACCGGTGGCCTTGGAGGCCAGGGCGCTGGAACGGCTAACCCTGGGGTTCACCTCGATGACATAATATTTGAAACTCCGGGGATCAAGAGCGTATTGGACGTTACACCCGCCTTCAATCCCCAGAGCGCGGATAATCTTTAACGAGGCTGTCCTCAGCATCTGGTATTCGCGGTCGGCCAGCGTCTGGCTGGGAGCCACCACAATACTGTCACCGGTATGAATTCCTACCGGATCAATATTCTCCATATTGCAAATAGTGATACAGCTGTTATTGGCATCCCGCATCACCTCGTATTCGATCTCCTTGAAACCGGCCACCGACTGCTCCAGGAGCACCTGAGAAATCGGACTTAAGGTCAAACCGCGAACCGTAATCTCCTCGAGCTCCTGCCGGTTGTGGGCGATGCCGCCGCCGGTCCCTCCAAGGGTATAGGCTGGCCGGACGATCAAAGGGTACCCGACTTTAGCGGCAAAGTCCAACGCCGCCGGTAATTCTTCCACAATCGCGCTCTCCGGAACCGGTTCCCCGATGGCCAGCATGGTCTCCTTGAAACTTTGGCGATCCTCGGCCTTCTTTATGGCCTCCAGCGGTGTCCCTAGTAATTTAACCTTGTAAGTATCCAAAACGCCGTCCTCATGCAACTTAACCGCCAGATTCAGCCCGACCTGCCCGCCCAGGGTGGGCAACAGGCCATCCGGCCTTTCCTTGGCGATAATCCGCCGCAGCGACTCCACGGTTAACGGCTCGATGTAAACCCGGTCGGCCATATTGACATCAGT
Organism: Bacillota bacterium; assembly: GCA_050260935.1. Lineage (GTDB taxonomy): Bacteria > Bacillota > UBA4882 > UBA8346 > UBA8346 > UBA8346. The sequence continues at coordinate 5,835 of JBLNCU010000109.1, read as the reverse complement.
CATAATGGTGGCGGGGTTGGAGTTGACCAAAACCACCGAGATGCCTTCTTCCCGCAGGGAACGGCAGGCCTGGGTGCCGGCGTAATCAAATTCCGCCGCCTGGCCGATGATTATTGGTCCCGAACCTATAACCATGACTTTTTTTAAAGATTTATCTAAAGGCATTTTTTCACCTACTCTAATTGGGTCGAACAAGTTTAAATTACAAGCATGCCGCAAATTCATCAAATAATTTGTCGGAATCCCATGGCCCCGGGGCCGCTTCCGGATGATATTGCACGGAAAACAGCGGCAAATAACGGTGTTTTAACCCTTCCACCGTCCGGTCGTTAACATTGATGTGCGAGACAACCACCTGGTCCGGATTTAAAGAATCCTCCCTAACGGCAAAACCATGATTCTGCGAAGTTATCGTCACTTCTCCGGTAAGCAAATTCTTCACCGGATGGTTACTGCCCCGGTGACCGAATTTTAACTTATAAGTGGCGCCGCCCAGGGCCAAGCCGATAATCTGATGGCCCAGACAGATTCCAAAGATCGGCAGTTTGCCGATGAGCCCCTGGACCGTATTCACGGCGTAACCTACATCTTGAGGGTCGCCGGGGCCATTGGACAACATAACCCCATCCGGCTTGAAACTCAGAATCTTTGCCGAATCCGTATCCGAAGGAACTGTGGTTACTTTACAACCGCGCTGTATCAGGCAGCGGGCAATATTTCCCTTGGCTCCGAAATCCATTAAGACCACATGTTTGGCTCCGTCACCCTCTGAATATATCCGCGTGGTAGTCGCTTGCTTTACAAAATCCTGCCCCGAGAGGTCGGGGACCGAAGCCACTCTTTGCCGTACAGCTTCATCAGAATCGCTGGTTGTGGTTAAAATCCCTTTCATCGTGCCGTGAGTCCGCAAGCGCTTGGTTAAAGCCCGGGTATCAATCCCGGCTAAACCGAGCAGATTGTATTTTCTTAAAAAATCGGCTATGGAAATTTCAGCCCGCCAATTGCTGGGGATTTCACAGAACTCCTTGACAATAAAACCCCTGGCGAAGGGATGGGCCGACTCGTAATCATCCGGATTTATTCCGTAATTACCGATCAAGGGATAAGTCATGGTAATAATCTGACCGCTGTACGAAGGGTCGGTTAAAATCTCTTGATAACCGGTCATCCCGGTATTGAAGACCACTTCCCCACCGACCTCGCCGTCGGCGCCAAATGATTCTCCATAAAACACAGTACCATCCTCAAGCACTAACCGCCCTTGTCTCATTAGCAACCTCACCAATTTATAATTTATGGGTAGTATTCAGCCGGAGTTGTGGCCACAGACGCCAAGTTTAAAATGAAATTCCTGCTAAATACCGATAATCTTCAGTTATCAATTATAACATATTTATACACTAAAATAAATAATTATTCACCATAGCTTTTAACCATGCTTTAAAATGCCGTCAACCCAAACCTTTTCCACTTTTCCGGTTAATTGCCGCCCGATAAAGGGAGAATTTTTAGAGCGGGAAACCAGTTCGGCTGTTTTCACTTCCCAACGCCGGTCGGGGTCGAAGATGACCAGATCGGCCGGAACCCCCGGAGCTAAAGATCCGCCGGGCCGCTGAATAATCCGGGCCGGATTGACCGCCAATCTCTCCACCAGCTGCGCCGGGGTCAACCAACCGGCCTCCACCAACTCGGTCCAGGCAACCCCGAAAGCCGTTTCGAATCCGATCATTCCTGTCGGCGCCAGCGCAAATTCCCGGTGTTTCTCTTCCAGGGTATGGGGAGCGTGATCAGTGGCAATAGCGTCAATGGTGCCATCCCGCAAACCGGCTTTAACCGCCTCCACATCTTCCCTGGAACGCAGCGGCGGGCTAACCCGGAAAACCGGGTCATAGCCCTGGAGCATTTCATCGGTAAGGCTAAAATGATGGGGAGTGGCTTCAGCCGTAACCGCCAAACCCCGCATTTTGGCTTGTCTGATTAATTCGACGCTTTTTTTGGTGCTTACATGACAAAAATGAACTTTAGCTTTGGTATACTCGGCAATCAATAAATCGCGGGCTATCATGACCTCCTCCGCCAGTGACGGGATTCCGGGGAGCCCCAAAACCATTGACCAGTATCCCTCATGCATAACCCCATCCCCGGCCAGCAGCGGTTCTTCCTCGTGCAACAGTAGAGGCAGATTAAAGAGTGAGGCATACTCTAGGGCCGAACGGAGAACCGCCCCATTAGTAATTGTTTTACCGTCATCGGAGAAGGCTACGGCTCCGGCTGCCGCCATATCTCCCATCTCCGCCAATTCCACGCCTTTTAAACCCTTAGTCACCGCCCCAACCGGATAGACCTTAACCTGCCCGTTTTTGGCGGCCTGTTCCAAAAGAAACTCAATAACCACCCGGTTGTCGGCTACCGGATCAGTGTTGGCCATACAAACCACAGCAGTAAAGCCGCCTATTAACGCCGCTTTGGTCCCACTGGCAATCGTCTCTTCGTCCTCCCGCCCCGGTTCCCGGAGATGGGAATGAAGATCAATAAATCCCGGAGCGACCATCTTCCCGGCGGCATCAATGATTTCGGCGTCACTAACGGTTAGTTCCCGGTCGACGGCTTCAATTTTCCCGGCGTCAATCAAGAGATCGCCTTTCCCCAAAAATCCGCCGGCCGGATCGATAATCTCCCCGCCCTTAATGCAATATCGCATCTTTATTTCCTCCCCCGGTAAGCAAATAGAGTAAGGCCATCCGGACCGCCACGCCATTGGTGACCTGTTCGGTAATGGCTGATTGGTCATGAACCGAAACTTCTTCGCTGATCTCCACCCCCAGGTTGGCAGGGCCGGGATGCATCACTAAAAGAGCCGGACTTGCTTTCTCCAAACGTTGGCTGTTCAACCCGAACAGCCTGGAATACTCTTTTAAAGTGGGGAAGTAAGCCTTGGTCTGGCGTTCCAACTGTATTCTCAAGATATTTACCACATCCGCGCCCTCCAAAGCCCGGTCCAAATTGGATTCCACTTTGACACCGAGGCCGGGCAATCCGGGAGGGATCAAGGTCGGCGGCCCGACCACCGTTACCTTGGCCCCCAGCTTGGTAAGGGCCCAGATATTGGACTTGGCCACCCGGCTATGGAGAATATCACCGACAATGGTCACTTTCAAACCGGCAAAATCTCCTTTTTTTTCTTTAATGGTAAATAAATCAAGCAAGGCTTGGGTAGGGTGTTCATGAGCGCCGTCACCGGCATTAATCACATGAGCGCCGATGGAATCAGCCAGCAGCCTCGGCGCTCCGGCTAGCGAATGCCGGATAATGACCACGTCAACCCCCATCGCTTCCAGAGTCCTGGCTGTATCCACGAAGCTTTCCCCTTTAGCCACGCTGCTGGCGGCAACGGTTAAATTTACCGTATCTGCGCTCATCCACTTGGCGGCGATCTCGAACGAAGTCCGGGTCCTGGTGCTTGGTTCGAAAAAGAGAGTCACTACGGTTTTTCCTCTTAAAGTAGGGACTTTTTTTAGATCGCGGTTAAAAATATCCTTACAGACCGCAGCCGTATCGAGTATCAAGTTGATTTGATCGGTGGAAAGTTCGCGAATTCCCAACAGATCCTTTGGTAATTTAACCATCTCGCTTCGCTCCATCTTTTATTTTTAGGCTATTTCTTATCTCTCTGAGTCTCTGTGTCTCTGTGGCTAAAACCCATTGGCCACGGAGACACGGAGAGGGAAACAGAATCCGCGGTATTTTTTATTTATTTTCCCCGGCCGCCGCTTGTTTAGCGGCGGTGCCGTTTTGGGCGCCCTCCAGATCTTTCGAATGCGGGATAATCAGATTTAGAATAATCCCGACATAGGTAGCCAAAGGCATTCCGGCAAACTCTATTCCGCCGATGGTGATTTTGGCGCCACCGATGCCGATGACCAGAATTACCGAGGCGATAACCAGGTTCCGTTTTTGGGAAAAGTCAATACCCGCCTCCACCAGCATCCTGATACCGGCTGAGGCGATAATCCCGAACAGCAGAATACAGATGCCACCCATTACCGGAACGGGAATGGTCTGAATAAAGGTCCCGATTTTGGGGATGAAGGACATAATGATGGCCAAAACCGCAGCCCCACCTATAACCCACACGCTGAATACTCTAGTAATAGCCATAACTCCAATGTTCTCTCCGTAAGTTGTATTCGGAGGGCCGCCGATGAAGCCGGCCGCCATGGTGGCTACGCCGTCGCCCGCCAGTGAGCGGTGAAGTCCGGGGTTTTTAATGAAATCCCGGCCTACTACATTATTGGTGACAATTAAATGCCCGATATGTTCGGTAATTACCACCAGGGAGATGGGGGCGAAAGCAATAATTGCGGCCCAGGTAAACTTGGGAAAGGTGAAACCGGGAACCGCAAAGTATTTGGCGGCGGCAACCACCCCGAAATTAACTTGTCCGGTTATTAAAGCGACAATATAGCCGCCGATGATTCCGATCAAAACCGGAATTACACCCAAAAAGCCTTTAAAGAAGGCTGCAGCGATAACCGCTATAATTAAAGCGGCAAAGGCAATCCAAATATTCCCCATGGCCATGTTGACGGCTGTAGCGGCCAAGCCAAGGCCGATAACTATTACAACCGAACCGATAACAACCGGGGGCAATAAGAAATCAATCCATTTGGTGCCGAACCTGGCAATCGCCATAGCCACTATAATGTAGATTAAACCGACAACTATACAACCGCCCATGGCCAGTCCGATCTTTTCCGGACTGCCGACCTTGCCGGGCACCGAACCGATGATAGCGGTCAAAGCGGCGATAAAAGCGAACGAAGAACCTAAGTAAGCCGGGATTTTTCCTTTGGTGATCAGGATATACAATAAAGTGCCTATGCCGCTGGAAAAGAGGGTCACCGATGTGTCCAGTCCCACTAAGTACGGTACCAAAACCGTCGCGCCGAACATGGCAAACAAATGCTGGAGACTTAAAGGGATACTTTGGAGCAGGGGAAGCCGTTCTTCTACATCAACCTTTTTTCCGATCATTTTGATTCCTCCGTTTTTTATTTTATATGGTTATACAACCATAAACCGCCCATAAAAAAACCTCCCCGAAAAAGGGAGGATAAATTTTTTACCCTTTCCTCCCTTCCTTGTCTCGCCGGACAAGTTTTAAAGGGACTACTCCGGGGTTGCTTCGTTTTCGACAATTAAAACTCGATCTTCGCCGTCAATTTCCTTCAGTTTCACCTGGACCCCTTCCCGCTTTGCTGTGGGAACGTTCTTTCCGACGAAGTCGGCCCGGATGGGGAGTTCCCGGTGGCCGCGGTCGATAAGTACCGCCAATTGTATACAGGCGGGCCGGCCCAGATCCATCAATGCATCCATTGCCGCCCTGACCGTCCGCCCGGTGAATAAGACATCATCAACCAAAATTATCTTTTTATTGAAAATATTAAACGGCATCTCGGTCCGGCGGATCACCGGCTGGGAAGAGACCATCGAAAGATCATCCCGGTAAAACGTTATATCCAGAACCCCCACCGGTATCCTATTCCCCTCGGTCTGGCTGATGAAATCGGCCAGCCTATTGGCGAGCGGCACTCCCCGCGAGCGGATACCCACCAGGAGCAAATCGGAGGTTCCTTTGTTATGCTCGGTAATCTCATGGGAAAGCCGGTAAAGAGCGCGCCGGATGTTCTCCTCATCCATCACCTGGGCCTTGATCTCAGCCATGCGATCTCCCCCTCAAAATAAAAAATCTTATGCGCAAGACATAAGAAGGTAGAGATCAATTATTAAAACCTTCCTAGCCTCGCAGGACTAGCATTAAAGGGTTATTCATTG
>JBLNCU010000108.1:0-39653 GCA_050260935.1 Bacillota bacterium | reverse complement strand
AAAGAACATCCTCCTTAATATAGATAGAGGCTACTTTTAGTAGCCTCTACCTTTTATAGCCGGGTCCCTATTTTATTTTGGTCGGTATAAATAAGTCAATCAAACCAATTACCAGTGATGCCAATAAAGCCCCAATGACTGAAACCGACATTCCCGGAACAATGAATTGAGTGACATATATAACCACAGCCGAGACAAGAAACCCTACCACTCCATGGGCATATGGTGAAATATCCCGCCCAAGAACTACTTCAATTAAATAGCTGATTCCGGCAATTACGATGGCGGCCAGTAAGGCGCTGACGAAATTGAGAGACTTAAAACCTGGGACTACAGCGCCGATAAACATTAAAACCAGTGCCGCCACCACAAATCGCACAATTATCCTTAACCAATCCACGCTTCTCACCCCCTTTAATGAAAGACAAATTATCTGTTATAGCTTCCCCAACCGTAATGTTAGTATTCAATCCCATGATGGAAAATGGTGTAATTTAAGTGCTGGAATTGTAAGTTTGGCGGATATTGAAACAACCGCCCCCCGCTCCATAGATACCGGCCGGTATGCTTAAAAAGAGCTCGTTTGGAAAAGATAAAATTATCAAAAGCAAAGGGGATTGGTTATGAAACGGAAGATTTATGGGGTCTTTTCCAATCTAGACGATGCCAAATCCGCGGTTGGCAGTATTAAAAAGGTCAGTTTCAACCGGACCAATTTAACGGTGGTCTTTTCCGGTGATGATCGGGGCGGTCAACATCAACCGGGTATTGACTTTGAATTTTCCAGTGAATTTTTGCCCGCTGGCGGGCGGGAAAAAGCCGTTCCGCCTTTGCGCGGTGTTAAAGAAGAGAATCTCCCGGGGGTAGGGAAAGTGCAGATTGCGGCTAATATTGTTCAAAACTTTACCGATAATGATCAACCCGCTTCAATGGGCTTAACCGGCAGGGATTTGGGTGTGGTTGAACGGATGGTTAAAGACGATAAAGTATTGGCGATTGTAGAAGCGGATGCGGACTTACTGCCGAAATTGCGGTTTATTTTGGAAAGTAACGGAGCTGAGGTCATCACCGAACCTTTGTAAATAAGGGCCAAAACATAAATGTCGGCGGTTAAAACTGCTTAAGCCTAAAGAATCCGCGCAGAAATGAGTCAATATATCGTTTATTGCAGGATTTATCTGCAAAAACAGCGAATAGTTTACCAATTACAGGAGGGCCAAAGTGGTAAATTATAACGGCGCTAAAATCAAAAGGGTCAGCCCGGGCAGTATCGGAGCTCAACTGGAACTCGAACCCGGCGATGTTATTTTAAGCATCAACCGCCATAATTTACTTGACTTCATTGACTATTTAGTGTTAAGCTCTGAAGGAAAACTCAACCTGGAAGTGGCCAAGAAAAACGGGGAACTGCTGGAGATTGAGTTCGAGAAGGATCCCGAGGAGCCCTTGGGTTTATCATTTGAAGATACGGTATTTGATAAAGTTCGAGTCTGTAATAATCATTGTCTTTTTTGTTTTGTCCATCAATTACCAGCGGGGCAGCGGGCTTCTTTGTATGTTCGCGATGACGATTACCGGCTCTCCTTTTTACAGGGTTGTTATATCACCTTAACCAATTTAAAAGAGTCCGACTGGCGCCGTATCGAAGAACAACATTTAACTCCTTTATACATATCGGTCCATGCTACTGATCCAGCAATCCGGGAAAAGCTGTTGGGCAATAAAAATGCCGGCCGGATAATCGATCAGCTTCAAAGGTTGGCTAGAGCCGGTATTACCGTCCATACCCAGGCTGTTATCTGCCCGGGGATTAATGATGGGCCTGTTTTGGAGCGTACCATCGCCGATTTGGCGCAATTATGGCCATCAGTGGCCAGCCTGGCGGTTGTGCCGGTTGGTTTGACCAATTGGCGCCAGAATTTATACCAATTAAGAGGTTTTTTAGATCAAGAGGCGGCGGCGGTATTAAAAATAATAACTGCCGCCCAAAAAGGTTTTTTACAACAACTGGACACCCGGTTTGTTTTTGCGGCTGATGAATGGTATATTTTAAGCAGGGCTGAATTTCCTCCGGATGAGGAATACGAGGGATATCCCCAGTTGGATAATGGGGTCGGATTGATCCGCTGGTTTCTATCGGAGTTTAGCGACAATTTGGCGGATAATTTAAAAAAGCTGCGACGTTTACGGGTTAATTTCGTTATAATAACCGCGACGGCCACCGCCCGTCTTTGGGAGCAGGTTAAAAAGACCCTCTTTGAAAGCTGCCCGGAAATAAATATAGACATTTTACCAGTCACCAACGATTTTTTTGGGCCGTTGGTAACTGTCAGCGGACTCTTGGTTGGAAGGGACATCCAAAAGGCCATCGCTGGGCATCGTTCCGACCGCGACAGTTGTTATCTGATCCCGGAAATCACTCTCAGGCAAGGCGAGTTGTTCCTTGACGGAATGTCGGTTCCGGAGTTAAAACGGTTATGCGCTCCCAAAAAGATCGAGATAGTTCCCACCAGAGCCAGGGATTGGCTGGAGTGGATTGTTGATAAAGGATGTGTTGCCGGTTGGCAGGTTCGGTAATCGCCGTAGTAGGCAGACCCAATGTTGGGAAATCAACTCTTTTTAACCGCCTTGTCAAGCAACGGCTGGCGATCGTCGAGGACACCCCCGGAGTTACCAGGGATCGGTTGTATGCCTATGGGGAATGGCTTGACCGTAAGTTTCTGTTGATTGATACCGGCGGGGTAACCGATGACCGGGATCCGATCCAAACGCAGATCAGGACCCAGGTTGAAATGGCCCTGGAGGAAGCGGATGCCGTAATCATGGTAGTTGACGGCAGAGAACCTTTAACAGCCTCCGATCACCAGGTTGCTTCTTTGTTAAGAAAAACCAAGAAACCTTTGGTCCTGGCAGTTAATAAGATTGATAATTTTAATATGCCGGTTGACCCTGAGGTATACGCTTTGGGTTTGGGCGAACCCATATTTATCTCCGCCGAGCACGGGAAGAACATTGGGGATTTGCTGGAAGCAATTTTCGCCAAAATCCCCCAATTAGAAGTTGAGGAGGATCAGGATTATATCCGGGTTACCTTGGCCGGCCGGCCTAATGTGGGCAAATCTTCACTAGTGAATGCATTGTTGGGGGAGGAGAGAGTAATTGTCAGCGACCAACCCGGAACAACCAGGGATGCCATTGACACGCCTCTCCTAGTCAATGATCGGCGATATTTATTGGTTGACACCGCCGGTATCCGGAGGAAATCAAAGGTTGACACCGGGGTGGAATATTATAGCGTTCTTAGGGCTTTACGGGCGGTTGAACGTTCGGACGTTGTTTTATTGGTGTTGGATGCCACGGCTGAAATCGCCGAGCAGGATTTGAAGATTGCCGGCATGATTAGGGAAGCCGGTAAGGGCTGCATTATTTTGGTGAATAAATGGGATGCGGTAGCTAAAGATTCCGGTTCCACCGCAATTTATACTGAAAAGCTCCGGCGGGAGATTAAATTCTTAGATTATGCGCCGATTCTTTTTGTTTCAGCCAAGTCCGGCCAGCGGCTCTCCAAGATTATTCCCGCGGTGGACCGGGTGATGGAGAGTTATACTTTCCGGATTGCCACCAATCGTTTAAACCGTCTTATTTCGGAAGCGGTGGCTCTACATAATCCCCCTACCAACAAAGGGCGGATCTTTAAAATATATTACACCAGCCAGGTAGGGGTCAAACCACCAACTTTCTTATTTACAGTAAACGATCAGGATGGTTTCCATCTTTCTTATCAGCGTTATTTGGAGAACCAGCTCCGCGAATATTTTCCCTTTGAAGGAACCCCTTTGAAATTTGAAAGTACGGTTCGTAATAAATTATAAATACAGGGGTGATATTAATGTCGATATTTAAGACTATCTTTGTGATAATCGGCAGTTACTTGATTGGTTCCATCGTTACCAGCGACATTGTAACCTGGTTTAAAAAAGTTGATTTACGCAGTCAGGGTAGCGGTAATGTCGGCGCCACCAACGCCTTTAGAGTGATGGGCTCTTTTTACGGAGCCTTGGTCTTGGTGGGTGACGCTTTGAAGGGAATAATCGCCGTCTTGCTGGGGAGATGGTTAAATCCCTTTCCCAATTTTGATCTGGCGATTTTAGCCGGGTTTTTAGTGATTATCGGCCATAATTGGCCGGTGTTCTCCCGGTTTCGCGGCGGGAAAGGAATTGCCACTTCGCTAGGGGTCATCAGCATCTTAACCCCGTGGAGTATAACCGTGGCTTTTACGACTTGGTTAGTAGTTTTTATTGTTTTTGGCTTCGTCTCGCTGGCCTCAATACTGGCGGCCGTCTCTTACCCAATCGCTGTTTATCTGTTTTACCAAGGGGATTGGTATAAATTTATTTTTGCGCTGGTCATTTCCTGCTTGGCTATTTACCGTCATAAAAGTAATCTGGGGCGGTTGTTTCATGGCCAGGAACATCGGATATTATATCAAAATAGAGGAGGAGCCAAAGAAAAATGATTGGAGTTATCGGAGCTGGCGGCTGGGGTACCGCGTTAGCCAAGTTATGCGCAGAGAAAGGGTATCAAGTGGCCATTTGGGCTAGGGAACCGGAAGTAGTGGCTGAAATCAATCAAAATCATACCAATAATACATTTTTACCCGGAGTCATTCTACCGGAAGCGTTGCGGGCAAGTAATTCTCTAGCCGAAGTGGTATCCGGCCAACAATATTTGATAACTGCCGTTCCTAGTCAATGGTTAAGAGCAGTGGCCCGGGAAATGCTGCCGTATCTATCTAAAAACATGATTGTCATCAGTGTGGCCAAAGGACTAGAAATACAGAGCTTGAAGACTTTAACCGAGGTACTCCAGGAAGAACTGCCGGTTATTGATCCCAATGCCCTAGTGGCTCTTTCCGGACCTAATCATGCTGAAGAAGTGGCCCGGGGAGTTCCTTCAGCCACTGTGGTATCCACTCCGGTATTGAAATATGCTGAAGAAATTCAGGACTTGCTAATTTCCTCATGGTTCCGGGTATATACCAATCCCGATCGGATTGGTGTGCAATTGGGAGGCGCTTTAAAAAACATTATTGCCTTGGCTGCCGGGATCTCCGATGGGTTAGGCTTCGGCGACAACCCTAAAGCGGCTTTAATCACCCGCGGTTTAACGGAAATGGCCCGTTTAGGACAGGCTTTGGGGGCCAAAACTCCGACTTTTGCGGGTCTTTCGGGTATGGGCGATTTATTTGTAACCGCTTCCAGTAAACACAGCCGTAATGCTTGGGCGGGAAGAGAGATCGGCAAAGGAAGGTCCCTCGCCGAAGTCACGGCTTCAACCAAAATGGTGGTGGAAGGAGTAGCCACAACCCAAGCAGCTTATAAGCTGGCGAAAAAGCTTGACATCGAAATGCCGATTACCGTTGCTACTTATCAAATTCTTTTTGAGGGGCTTTCACCAAAGGACGGAGTCCGGCAATTAATGGGAAGGATCCGCACCCACGAGATGGAAGAGGTTGTTTCAGCCACTTATACTTGGTTATAAATATTATTTCAAGGCTATTTTCGAAAGAGATTTTTTCCAGAGCGACTCTGGTCTTATTCTATTCTAATCTTCAGTGATCCGGCATATGATTAAACAGTTCCTTAGGGGCTGTTTTTTTGTCCGCCTTGATCCGTTGTTTAGTTATATTGATATCAAGCCACCAATATATATATATTGTTGAGCGAGGCTAGTTGGATTTATGAAGGGGGGATGAACCAATTCCCGTGTTATAAATATTACGCCGGAAGTTTTAAAAGGTGTTTTTGAAGGCTCCGGCGGAATACCGAGCGGCATTCATCAATGGAAAGCCATAATTGATTGCGGCTTGGTATAAATTATTTTGAAAAGGGGGGAAAAAAGTGGAGAGGTATGATATCTTCCAGGATATCGCCGAACGTACCGGCGGGGACATATATATCGGCGTGGTTGGGCCGGTGCGTACAGGGAAGTCGACCTTTATCAAAAGATTTATGGAACAGATGGTTATCCCCAACATTGTAGAGTATTACGACCGGGAAAGAGCCCAGGATGAATTACCCCAGAGCGGAAACGGCCGCACGATTATGACCACTGAGCCCAAGTTTATTCCCAGTGAGGCCGTGGAGGTAAACATTGGGGATGTTCATTTCCGGGTCAGAATGGTGGACTGCGTCGGGTATACCGTCAATGGGGCCGTCGGGTACGAAGACGAAAATGGTCCGCGGCTGGTAATCACACCTTGGAAGGAAACGCCGGTAAGCTTTGTGGAAGCCGCCGAGATGGGTACCAAGAAAGTGATTAACGACCATTCCACCATCGGTTTAGTTATTACCACCGATGGGAGCATCACCGACTTAACTAGGGAGCAATATCTCCCGGCCGAGGAACGGGTTATAAATGAATTAAAAATACTTGGTAAGCCCTTTGTGGTAATCCTAAACTCCACTCATCCGGAGCACCCTGAAACCAAAGCTTTGGCGATGGAGATGCAAGGGCGGTATCAAGTACCGGTATTACCGGTTGACTGTTTGCATTTAAACTCCCAACAGATTGAAGATGTGATCCATGAATTGCTTTATGTATTCCCGGTCCGGGAGATCAGAATCGACTTTCCGAATTGGGTTGAAGAACTTGATCCAAGCCACTGGCTCCGGGAACGGTTTGAGTCTTCCGTTTACAGCACCATAAACGATGTTAATCAAATCAGAGACCTTGAGCGAATGGTCGCTTCATTACAAACTGTCGAAGATGTAAAAGAAGTTGTGGTCCGGAGGATAGATCTCGGTGAAGGTTCACTTCATATTGAGATGCAGACTGAACGCTCACTATTTTATAGAGTATTGGAAGAGCTTTCGGGGTTTGTCGTCAATGGGGATCACCATTTATTAAAGATAATGCAAGAGTTGTCAACCGCTAAACGGGAATATGACAAAGTGGCAGAGGCCTTAAACCAGGTTAAGGAGACCGGTTACGGAGTGGTGCAACCGTTGCTTACTGAATTAACTTTGGCGGAACCGGAGTTGATCAAACACGGTCACCGGTTCGGCGTGAAGCTTAAAGCCAGCGCCCCTTCCATCCATATGATTCGGGCGAACATCACCACCGAGGTTACACCGGTAGTCGGCACTGAAAAGCAAGGAGAAGAATTTGTCAGGTATCTCACCGAAGAGTTTGAAAAGGATCCTGCGCGAATCTGGGAAACGGACTTTTTCGGGAAATCAATGCATGACTTGGTAAAGGAGGGTATTCAGTCAAAACTAACGAAAATGCCTGAGGATGCTCAAGAAAAATTGCAAGAGACCCTGACAAAAATAATCAATGAAGGAAGCGGCGGCTTAATCTGCATCATCTTATGAAAAATGGTCAAACAAGACCATTTTTTTATGCCTATGTCATAAAAGTTCCGGTTTTTGATGTGTTTTCCGTTCGAAATTCCTAATTTTTTCCAAAATGGGATCAAATAGGTCGAGGGTGAACACCGTTAATTTATGGGCATCTAAAAAATTTTTTAGAGAATTTCGGGTTATAAATTTAGTTTAGCTGCGGGAATTCCCAAAACCCAGTGGTGAATTGAAAAAAAATAGACTTTTTTGGTTTTAAAAGCAGGAGATAAGGGAAGAATCTAGAATAAAAGTATTAGCATTCTTTACCAGAAATATCTCTAAGGTAGAATTAATGATTTTCCACTTTTTTCGGAAGGAGGTGAACTGTTAATGACCAAAACCGAACTCATCGATAAAATTGCCGAGAAGAGTGGTCTTACCAAAAAAGATTCTGGAAAGGCAATTGATGCTGTTATCGGCGCTATGACTCAGGCATTAGCCAAAGGTGAAAAGGTTCAATTAGTCGGCTTCGGTAGTTTTGAAGTCCGCAAAAGAGAGGCTAGAAAAGGCCGCAACCCTCAAACCGGCGCTGAGATTAAAATCGCAGCCAGAAAAGTTCCCGTATTTAAAGCTGGTAAAGCTTTAAAGGATGCCGTTGCCAAGAAATAAAGAAGTAAATAAATGGACCCGTAAGGGTCCATTTTTATATATATTATTAAACCTCGGCAAAGGACACCACATAGTTATGGCCGTATATTTTGGCGCATTTCGGACAGGTGGTATAGTAGAAATAGTGCTTTTTAACGGTTTGGCCTTTGGCTGCCACATACTGCTCCATTTCTTTAATCCATTTCGGTGCCTGGTTGTACGGCCCGTCAAAAACTTTACTGATAAAAGTCCCGCTTAGTTTGACGTTTTCTGTTCCGGGAACTTCTTTAGTAACCGCTAGGTAAAACTGGGACTTCCACGGGGAAGGATCGTAAGAGAGCATTAAAAAATCTTTCAAATCCGGGGCGGCTTTCGCTTGCTGCGCTTGCTCCCACATCCGGCCGATTGTCCGGTTCATGGTCGACGGCAGCGGAATATGGAAAATCTGTGGAATAACATCTTTGATAAACAATTTTTCCTTCCAATGGTGCGTTTTTTCATCCCACAAAGCCGGGTCGAATTTCGGGCAACAAGTAGTGGCACTGGAATTTACCGCTTCGGTATTCATAATTAACACCTTCTGTTCCATAATATTCCTACGAACATATGTTTCATTATACTATATCATATAAGGCAGATTATGTAAATATTTTGGCGCTAAAATCTCAAAATATACTTTCCCCAAAAATTTTGGAAATCCCTTTAAGTTATCGTAAAACCATCTCCGTATTGAAGATGGTTTTATGTTTCTACCTTTTAAGTTTAAGAGGGGTATTATTTCTTTTTATGATAACCTTTTTCCCCATATGGCTGCAGCTTTTCCAGCCAAAGTTCTTCCAGGGTTTTTAGGTCTTCATTGTAGTTATAATCGGGATCTTCATTGGGTTTTAGTTCGTCCAAAATCTCGAAGGTAAAATTGGCCGGGCCGGACTGATTCCAATCGTTCTGTAACTCTTTATTAGGATGGCTTCCAAATTTTAATTGGGCTTGATGCCGGTTAAAGACTTTATCCAGATTGGAAGTACCGCCAATGAAAATTTTACCGCTGACCAAGTTTGTAATTTGGAAAATCCCAATCTTTTGAGGCTTGTTTTTATATGCTTGTTTTAATTCCGAACGTCTTTCTTTGTCCATATAAACTCCTTTATTAATCTGACCAACCGTACCGGGAGGTCAGGTAAATTTTCAATGATTTTGTTGGTAGGCTGCCTTTTTTTCGGCAATCATATTTTTCCCCTCGGCCAGCACTTCATTGATGTCAAGTTCGATAATGGCCGGGTCGAAGACCATCTCCGCCGGACCGGATGGATTAACCCAGTAAAAGGAACCGTCGCGGTTCCGGGTGAGAAAACCATCATCCACTAGCCGGCGGCGGAGCATCAGATAATCCCAACCGGGGAAACAATTGATATCCGCCAGCCAAGACTTGATCTCTTCATTTACCTCGGGTTCAAGATATTGTTTACCGGGCTCAAACGCTACGGAGATACTCTTTAAGATGATCAACTGATCCCGGCGTTTGGTCGGGAAGTCGCTTAAACCGCTTCGTAAACAAAGATCGACCATTCTTTTTTTAAAATATTCCATGCTAATATAATTAGATTCCATCTAAAAAACCTCCTAATCAATGTTTGGAATTCAGGAGTCAGAATAAAAACCTGAAAGATAGGCGTCGGAGGCTTAGGCGCACTCCTGGCTCCTGGATTCTGACTCCTGAATCCAGATAAGCTCAACTTTTCACCCAATAAAAACTGCCGTCGGGGTAACGTTCCATAAACCCATATTCAATCATGGATCTCCTGAGGGTTACATAATCATCATAAGCTTGTTTCAGGATTTCATTAACCTCTTTCTCGGTATATTTCCGACGGAGATCAAATCTGGCCAATAAATGTTTGAGAATGGCCACCCTGCGCTTTTCCTTGGTTGGAAAGTTGCTTAAAGGGCCGTCTTTTCCCTCTTTAAAATAGGCTTTAATGATCTCCTCGTTCTCTTTTTCGGTGATGGCGAATCTCTCATCCACCATCATGATGGTGGGTGGAATTTCGATAAATCTGTCATCCTTGATCGAATTTTCCTCCAGCAGTTCCATGATAGTCAAAAAAACCTTGGCTTGTTTGGCTTTTTCCCGGAAAGAAAATCGCTGGTTCCGGACGGTGGAGGTATTATTATTCTCCATCTTGGCCGCAATTTCTTTATCGCTCAATCCCCGGTAAAAACAGGTCAGTAGTTCCTTTTGATGCTCGGTTAAACCGGTATATTTTTTATTCAGCCCCAAAAGAAATTCAAATACCGAATGTTCCCCGGCGATATGAGTTTTAACCGCTTTTTCGGCTTCAAAAAGAGCCCCGTTTATCTGGTAGATCCGGCCGTCAGTGAAGTGTTCGCCGCAGATCAGACAGACAAAATCCTCGCTGGGCGGTTCATAGGTGTAACCCCTTTTGATATCTTGGAGACTGGCCTGCCAAAACAGTTTCGAAAAATTAGTCATGATTTAATATCTTCCCTAAATACGTCTATTAATTTTATGGTCATTCTATACTATTGTTTACAAAATGTCAATAAAAATAGATGGAAGTTTCAAAACTCCGCCTGGGTGATGACTTTCTTGGTTTTATTTACTCTGAAAATGTTGGAAAGTAGCTGGAGGTTCCGGTTCTTACCCCCGCCGCCTTCGAATAGATTAATTTCAAGGGGGTTGGAGCGATGAAAATCATTTACGCCAGGAGATTACTACCTCTAATACTGGCTTTGGTTATAGTTTTTAGTTTGGGTTATTTCACCGGCAAACTTTCCAGCGGCGTGTTGCCAACCATCGGCTTGCTCGCTAAAGAGATGCCGATTTTTTCGGTTAAAAAGCATCAAAAGGAGATCTGTCTGACTTTCGATATCAGTTGGGGCCAGAATACCTTACCGTTGGTACTTAGTGTATTACAGGAAAACCAGGTACGCGCGACCTTTTTTCTCTCTGGTCCATGGGCGGTCCGGCATCCAGTTGAGGCAAAAACGATTATCGACGGAGGCCATGAAATTGCCAGCCATGGGGACCGCCATATCAACCTGAGCCAATATCCCCGAGAGGTGGTGGTGGAAAACATTTCTAAGTCATATCAAGATTTGCTTTCCGTCGCCGGCCGGGTGGCGCCGTTTTTTCGTCCGCCCAACGGTGATTATGATGATGTGGTCATCGATACGGCCCGGGAATTGGGTTTTGAAACGGTAATTTGGGCGGTGGATTCGTTGGACTGGAAAAACCCTGGGCCCGATTACATGGTTAACCGGGTGTTGCGGAGGGCTTTTTCCGGGGCGATTATTCTTTGCCACGCCAGCGATTCCAGTAAAGAGATTCATATTGCCTTGCCGGGGATAATAAAAGGCTTAAGGGAAAAAGGCTATAAACTGGTTACCCTGTCGCAACTGATTGAAGGCGGGACGGTGCAACGGACTGATCCCAGGTAGAATTTCCGCTCTGTTACCAATAATGGTTGATCTATGAACCCCATTGGTTTGACTATACGCTTTTTCTCTGCGCCGTGTTCTTAAGCGGCTATAATTTAGCCCAGAGGCGCTAAAGGCACAGGGGAAGTGAAATCTTTCCGGAAGGTTCTCCGGGCCTTCCTTTTTTATTGCGCTTGGCAATAAACCGTTCTTCCTGTCTTTTCCCAGAATTTAGACCCCAATATTTTAATGCGAAATCCCCATTTTATGTTATAATTGTCTAGGCCGAAATCTTTGCCTGTTTGTTACGTTACTATGCCTAAAAGAGTAAAAACGGGAGTGAAAATTGATGCCGAAAAGAAAGCCCTCCAAAGCTAATACCGCTTCAGATTCCAAAGAGTATTCGTTGCGGCGGTTTCTGAAAGATGTTTACGAGGTGGTCATCCCGGCGGTCATTCTGTTCTTGATTATCCATACTTTTTTCCTCGAAGCCAGAGTGGTGCCTTCACCTTCCATGTATCCAACCATTGAAGTCCACGACCAGTTTTTATCCAATAAGACCGCCTATTGGTTTCAAAGACCCCACCGCGGCGATATTGTCGTATTTAAGCCTCCGGCGGCTGCCGGCTTTAACGGCGATTTTGTCAAACGGATCATCGGCTTACCGGGGGAGACCATCAGTGTTCATGCCGGAGTGGTCTATATCAACAATAAACCTTTAAAAGAACCCTATATTACTCCCGACCGGGCGCCTGTTGCCGAATTCGGCCCGTATATAATCCCCGACGGCAATGTCTTTGTGCTGGGGGACAATCGCAACAACAGTAAAGACAGCCGTTACTGGGGGCCGCTGCCGCTTAAGAACATCAAGGGACAAGCCTGGTGGCGCTACTGGCCGATCACCCGGATGGGGTTGGTGAAATAAGTCGCAAGGGATACCAAATGCCGTTACTACAAGTAGAAAACTTAAATAAATTTTATGGAGCTGTACCGGTTCTCCGGGATGTTCAGCTGACCATTCAGCCGGGGGAGAAATGGGGCTTGGCCGGCCGGAACGGTTGCGGTAAAACCACTCTCATCAGGATACTCACCGGTGAGGAGGATTTTGACGGCGGCGCCATTCATTGGGCCCAGAATACCCGGATCGGCTATTTAAAACAGGAGCCGGTTTTTCAAACCGGGCTCTCCATCTATCAAGAGCTGCGGAGTAATTTTCAGGAACTCGATGATTTGCAGGCCAGGATCGCCGGTTTTCAGCAGCGGATGTCTCAGCCGAATCTGAGTCCGGCTGAATTACAGATGCTGGTCGAGGAGCACCACAACCTTACCGAGCAATTCGAACTCCGGGGCGGATATCAGATTGAGGGTAGAATCCAAGGGGTTTTAAGGGGCTTGGGCTTCCCTAAAGAGCGCTGGGAGGACTCGACGGCCGTTTTGAGCGGGGGTGAACGGACCCGTCTGGCATTGGCCAAGATCCTGCTTACCGGGAACGATATTCTTTTTTTAGATGAACCCACCAACTACCTGGATCTCTCGGCCATCGAATGGCTTGAAGGGTTCTTAGCCGACTATCAGGGGGCTGTTCTTTTAATCTCCCATGACCGTTATTTTCTGGACCGGATCGTTACTGGCCTTTATGAGATCGAGTTTTGTAAAATTAAACGATACAAGGGGAATTACACCGAATACCGCCGGCAAAAAGAGGCCGAATATCAAACCGCTTTAAAGGCCTATCAGCAGCAGGAGAAGGAACTGTCCCGGCTGGAAAAATTCGTCCGGGAGTCCCGGGCGACTGAAAAAAGCAAGCGAAGAGCCCACAGTGTCGAGAAGAGGCTTTCCCGGATCGAACGGCTTGAGAAGCCACTTCAGAATAAAAACCACATTAAAATGCGGTTTCAAGATCCGGTGGCCAGCGGCAGGCTGGTGCTGGAGCTGGAGAATGTGGCCAAGAGCTTCGGAGGCAAGACTTTATTCAAGGATATTCAGCTGAAAATCGAGGCCGGCGAGAAGGTCGGCCTGATCGGCCCGAACGGCGCCGGGAAAACAACCTTGTTAAAGATAATCCTCGGTCGGGAGCAATCTGATCAAGGGAGGGTGCGTCTAGGTTATGAGGTTTATCCCGCTTATTTCTCCCAGTTAACCAATGAGGACGAAATGACCGGCACTCCTTTTAGCCAGATCATGGAGGCGGCAGATTTAGATAATACCGAAGCCCGGACTATCTTAGGGCGATTCTTGTTTCGCGGGGACGATGTCTTTAAATCAGTGGCCGATTTAAGCGGCGGCGAACGCCGTCGTTTGGGACTGATTAAATTGCTCCTCTCGAAGTCCAATTTTTTAATCCTGGATGAGCCTACCAATCACCTTGATCTTGATTCTATCGAGGTTATGGAGAGGGCTTTGGCGGACTACGCCGGAACTCTTTTAATCGTCTCACATGACCGCTCTTTCCTCAACGAAGTGGTCGATCGATATTTGGCGATTATCGGGGGGACATTGCAATCATTCCCTTCGTATCAGGCCTATTGGGAATATTGCCAAACGATGAACGGCAACACCAGTGATGAGCAGGCTAAATCACGAAGCGCCGCCCAGGTTTACCGGGAGCAAAATAAGGAAGCCCAGCGTGATTTGAAACGAAAACAACGTAATCTTCTTAAAATCGAAGCCGATATAAATAGTATGGAAACCCGGAAAAATGAATTGCTGGTAATGCTGAACGATATTGCGGTCCAAACCGATTACCTCAAAAGCATGGAATACGGAAATGAATTGGCCAAACTGGAAGAGAAATTGAGTGAGCTTTACCGGCAATGGGAAGAACTGCAACTGGCAATGGAAAGCTGAAGTTTTCCGTATTAAAGGCATATAATTTAGCACACGGTTATTGGTTTTTTCCCCAGATATTACAGAGAGGAAATATCGCCGCCATCAAGAATATCCATTTTGTTAAAGAGAGTTATAGTTAAATTATGGAGGTGGAGCCCGTGTCGAAGAAGGAAGAGCAAGAGGCCGTTCCTTTTAAAGAGACACTTCCATTACTGCCTTTACGTGGAATGATCGTTTTTCCTTATATGGTTGTTCCTCTAGATGTTGGTAGGGATAAGTCAATTAATGCTCTTGAGGAGGCCATGATTCACGATCGTTTGATTGTGCTGGCTGCCCAGAGACAAGCCAAGGTAAATGACCCCAACCAGGAAGATATTTATGAGATGGGAACCATGGCTGAGATTAAGCAGCTTTTGAAGCTCCCGGATGGGACCATCCGGGTATTGGTGGAGGGTCTGCGCCGGGTCCGGATTGATAGATATCTCCAGGCGGATCCTTTCTATCTGGTCCAATTGGCTAAAGTTGTCGAGCTCGAAGAGAAAAACGTCGAGACTGAGGCCTTGATGAGATCGACCTTGTATCAGTTCGAGCAGTTCATTAAGATGAGCAAAAAAGTCCCGCCCGAGGTCATGGTTTCGGTGAATAATATCGACGACCCCGGACGCTTGGCCGATATTATCGCCTCGCATCTGAGTTTGAAAATAGAGGATAAGCAGCAGATTCTAGAAGCGGAGTCCGCCCGGACCCGGCTGGAAACTCTCTGTTCATTTCTGGTGAAAGAGATCGACATTCTGGAGATGGAGCGGAAGATTCATCTCCGGGTCCGGAAGCAAATGGAAAAGACCCAGAAGGAGTATTACCTCCGGGAGCAGATGAAGGCGATCCAAAAAGAACTCGGCGACGCCGACGAGCGGACGGCGGAGGTGGAGGAATTACGGGGTAAACTGGCCAAGATGACTTTGCCCCAAGAGGCCGAAGAGAAGGTATTGAAGGAGATCGACCGGCTGGCCAAAATGCCGCCCATGTCCGCTGAGGCGGTCGTGGTCAGGAATTATATCGACTGGCTCCTGGCGATGCCCTGGAACACGCTGACCGAGGACCGGCTGGATGTTAACTCCGCCGAACAGATCTTAAACGAGGACCATTACGGTTTAGAAAAGGTTAAAGAGCGGATCTTGGAGTATTTGTCAGTTTGCCAATTGACCAAACAGTTAAAGGGGCCGATCCTTTGTCTAATCGGACCGCCCGGCGTCGGTAAAACCTCGCTAGCCAAATCGGTGGCCCGGGCTTTAAACCGGAAGTTCGTCCGGTTTTCTCTGGGCGGGGTTAGAGACGAAGCGGAGATCAGGGGCCACCGCCGGACCTATGTCGGGGCGATGCCCGGGAAGATCATTCAAATCATGAAACAGGCGGGTTCAAAGAACCCTGTTATTTTGCTTGACGAGATCGATAAGATGAGCACCGATTTCCGGGGCGACCCATCCTCCGCCTTGCTGGAGGTTTTGGACCCCGAGCAGAATTGCGCTTTTAACGATCACTATCTTGAAGTCTCTTTCGATCTTTCAAAAGTGCTTTTTATCACTACCGCCAACACCTTCCACGGGATTCCCCGGCCGCTTCTGGACCGGATGGAAGTGATCACCATCGCCGGTTATACCGAGGAAGAGAAGTTGGAGATTGCCAAGCGGCATTTAATGCCGAAACAAGCCAAGGAACACGGCTTGGATGAACAGAGTCTGGTTATGCCGGAGACTATGATCCGGCAGGTCATCAACGGTTATACCCGCGAGTCCGGAGTGCGTAATCTGGAGCGGGAGTTGGCGGCTGTCTGCCGGAAAGCCGCCAGGGAGATTGTGCAAAACTCGAAAAAGACGGTCCGGATCAACAAGCACACCCTGGAAAAATTCTTGGGTGCTCCCAAGTACCGTCATAGTCTGGCCGAAGAAGTCGATCAAGTCGGTTTGGCCACCGGCCTAGCCTGGACGGAAGTGGGCGGCGAGATCCTCTTTATCGAAGTTACTTTGGTCAAGGGTAAAGGCCAGCTGATCCTTACCGGAAAACTCGGCGAGGTGATGCGGGAGTCAGCTCAGGCGGCGTATAGTTTCATCCGTTCCCGCGCTAAAGAGCTGGGGATCGATGAGGACTTCAATGAGCGTTACGACCTGCATATTCATATTCCGGAAGGGGCCATCCCGAAGGATGGACCGTCGGCGGGCATTACCATTGCCACCGCCATTGTTTCGGCTTTGACCGGCCGGCCGGTCCGGAAGGATGTGGCTATGACCGGGGAGATCACTTTGCGGGGCCGAGTGCTGCCGATCGGCGGTTTGAAGGAGAAGATCTTGGCGGCCCACAGGAGCGGTATTTACCGGGTTATCATTCCGAAGGAGAATAAGAAGGATCTGGAGGAGCTGCCGGATAATATCGCCCGTAAAGTCAATATCAAGCTGGTGGAGTCCATGGATGAAGTCTGGCAGGAGGCCCTGGTGCCGAAGATGTCGATAGTTTCGGCGGGATAAGTGTTTTGGAAAAAGTGAATTATAAGTAATAGGGTTGTTCCATTTGGGGCGGGACAACCCTTTTTTGTTTTAGGGTAACCTTTGTTGATTGTTGCCCATTATGTGGTTAATTGCAAGAACTGAGCGAATAAAAAAGTTTTGCCGGGTTGGATGATGCGCCGCGAAAAGCGCGATCCACGTCGTCGCTTGAGGGTTACGGTGCTCGACCCACACTGAGCACGCATCCGTTCCTCCCTCCCGGCGCGCCCATCACAGTATAGATTTGACGGAGAATTTACCAATTGTGAAAAAGCCAATCTACGGATAACCCGATTGGCTTTTTTATGTTACAATAGAAGTTGCGATATTACATTTTGGAAAGAAGGATCGTTTTGCTGGAAAGGACTTTACGGGTTTTAGAATACCCTAAAATAATCGAGAAGCTGGAAAGCTACGCCGGTTCCAGCCTTGGCAAGGAACTGGCCCGGGAGTTGGCGCCCTTAACCGATCCGGTGAGGATCAAGGAGGAGCAAACCGTAACCACCGAGGCGGTAAAGATCTTGATCCAGGCGGAGCGGCCCCCGCTGGGCGGGATCTTCGACATCCGGGGTTCCATAAAAAAGGCTTTGATTGACGGCACCCTTTCGCCGGAAGAGCTGTTGGAGGTGGGGTCAACCTTAAGGGCATCCCGGCTGATGCGCGAGTTTTTATTGGAGAAAGGGGCCGACCTGGAGCTGCTGCCGGAATGGGGCGGACGGTTGGGGGCGTTTCCAGCTCTCGAACGGGAGTTTGACCGTTGCTTGGGGCTAAACGGCGAGATTTTGGATAATGCCAGCCCCAAGTTGCATACTTTGCGATCGCAATTGAAGATATTACAGAACCGGATCCGGGAAAAACTGGAGTCTATTGTCCGTTCCAGTGAGAACGCCAAATATCTTCAGGAACTATTGATTACTGTCAGGAACGACCGTTATGTCATCCCGGTCCGGCAGGAGTACCGCAGTCTTTTTCCGGGAATTGTCCATGACCAGTCGGCTAGTGGAGCTACTTTATTTATCGAGCCGATGGCGGTGGTGGAGATCAATAACCAGTTGCGCATCGCCGAGACCCAGGAACAGGAGGAGGTTCGCCGCATACTGGCCGAACTTTCGGGGAGAATCAAGGAGGTTGCCGATACTTTACTCAGTAGCTTGGGAATTTTGGCCCGTCTGGACCTGGCTTTTGCCAAAGGCCAATACAGCTTGGCCATAGGCGGCATCGAACCGGAGTTGAATCGGTCCGGGGAGTTGGATCTTCATAATGCCCGGCATCCGTTGTTAACCGGAAAGGTGGTGCCGATCAGTGTTTCCCTGGGAAAAGAATTTACCACCATGGTGATTACCGGTCCGAACACCGGCGGGAAAACGGTAACCTTGAAAACAATCGGGCTTCTCGCTTTAATGGCCCAGGCGGGGCTACACATCCCGGCGGGGTCCGGTTCGCAAGTCGCCGTCTTTGAGGATATTTTTTGCGATATTGGGGATGAGCAAAGCATTGAACAGAGTTTATCGACCTTCTCGTCCCATCTTACCCAGATCGTGAAGATTATCGAAAAGGCGGCCGGACCGGATTGTCTGGTGCTGCTCGATGAATTGGGGGCTGGCACCGATCCTACCGAGGGGGCGGCCCTGGCTATGAGCATTCTTACCCATCTTCATCATTTGAATGTCCGGACTGTGGCCACCACTCATTATAGTGAGCTGAAGGCCTTCGCTTATCAAACGCCGGGGATCGAGAACGCATCAGTGGAATTTGACATTCAAACGCTTAAACCCACCTATCACCTTTTGACCGGAGTTCCCGGCAGCAGTCAGGCCTTTGAGATAGCTTTAAAACTGGGTCTGGCGCCGCAGATCATCGAGAGAGCCAGGAGTTATATCTCCGCCGCTACCGTTAAGGTGGAAGAGATGCTCCGCCAGATTGAAATCGACCGGATCAAAGCCCGGGAGGACCGGCGGATCAGTTCGGAGGCCCGCCTCAAGGGAGAGACTTTTAAAAATCAATATGAACGGGAATTGGATAAATTAAAACAGGAAAAGGCCGAGATGTTACGGCAAGCGAAGAACGAAGCCAGGGAAATTTTGCTGGAAGCCAGGAGAGAGAGCGAGAATCTCCTGCGCCGGCTGCGTGAGGGTCGGCATGAGGACCTGCCGGGCATTGTCAATGAGGCTAGAGAGAAACTGGCGGGAGAGATCCGTAGACTGGAAGAGAAACCGGTCAATAGCCGCAAAGGAAAGGCGCTTGACCCGTCGGATATACAGATTGGCGGTAAGGTGCGGGTGATCTCCCTCGATCAGGTGGGGACAGTTCTGGATATCGGAAGCGACAGCGCTTTGGTACAGGTAGGTATCATCAAGGTGAACCGGGAGTTTGACGATCTCGAGGCTATCCAGGAAGAAAAAGTCCTGGTGAAGACCTCTCCCAGGAGGGCGGGGGAAACCGGCTTAAACGCCGCCCAAAATATTTCGACCGAGATTAGCCTGCGGGGAATGACAGTCGATGAAGCCCTCTACGAATTGGGAAAATATCTTGACCGGGCCTTGCTGGCCGGGCTACAGCGTTTCCGGGTAATCCACGGCAAAGGCACCGGAGCGCTCCGTTTGG
Organism: Bacillota bacterium; assembly: GCA_050260935.1. Lineage (GTDB taxonomy): Bacteria > Bacillota > UBA4882 > UBA8346 > UBA8346 > UBA8346. Next base: position 20,254 of record JBLNCU010000108.1, on the reverse strand, counting down.
CGGTCCAGCAATATTTGAAAGACAATCCGATGGTCAAAGCGGTCTATTTTGCCGAACAAAACGAAGGCGGGCTTGGGGCTTCAGTGGTGGAGCTTAAGAAGAATTAGGCAAGGGACAAGTCAAAAAAAATAGTCAAGGACTTTTTGACCATAAAATTATTCAGAATATGCTTTATTTGCCTATTGCGCGCCTATTGTCTCTTATGGCCCTTTATGAATATTACAGGACGCGGTTGGTTCCTGGCCCTCAGGGAATATTTCGGTGTTGACTTTGTCTGCCGGGCAATAAGGAGTGGCCAATAAACCGCTTTCGGTACAGATTTTGGCAATCACCATTTTTTGATTTTTAGCGGCGGTCGATTGATTGCCGGTCCCATTGGGGATACCATCGGGGCTGGCGGTTCCCGCCGGGCCATTTTGATGGATATGACAGGGAGTGGTAGGTTCGGTGCCCGCCAAGTAAGTCTCGTATTTGGTTTCCGGACAGTTTGCGGTGGCTAGTTCACCGCTTTGAGTACAAACCTCGATTCCGGAAACGATCCCCGCCGGCGGCACAAAATCCGAGGGCGGAGTTTGGGCCAAGGCTTTCCGCATGAAGATGCCCCAGATTTCCGCCGCCTTGGCGCTTCCGATGGCCGCTCCGTTGATTGTTACCGGATTCCGTTGGATGTCATTCCCGATCCAAACGGAAGCCAGCAAATCCGGGGTGTACCCTACGAACCAAGCGTTGGTATAGTCACTGGTAGTTCCGGTTTTACCGGCCGCCGGGCGGTCGATCATGGCGGCGCGGCCGGTTCCCCTCATGATTACTCCCCGCAGCATATCGGTCATTAAATAAGCGGTAGCCTCGGGTATCGCCACTTGTTTATGGGGATGATCCTCGTAAATGGTGTTGCCATCGGCGTCCTTAACCTCTAAAACTGCGATCGGCTCTACGTAGATTCCCTTATTGGCCAATGGCGTATAAGCCCCGGTCAGTTCCAACGGGGTCACCCCATTGGTTAAACCACCGAGAGCCAAGGCTGAAAAGTTGAGGTCACTATTGACCCCAGTCACTACTAGGTTCTTCAACCCCATTTTTTTAGCGTAATTCAAAACTCTGCTTGGACCTAAGTTTTCCACCAGTTTGATGGCAATGATATTGATTGACTGCTCCAGGGCTTGACGGAGGGAGATCTCCCCCCGGAAAATCTTATCGTAATTTTGTGGAGCATATTCACCCTGGGGAGTTTGGTATTTTACCTCTTCATCGACCATGATTGTACTGGGGGTGAACTGGCGGCTATCCATCGCCGCAGTATAAACAAAAGGTTTCATGGTTGAGCCCGGTTGCCGGCGGGCTGAGGCGGCCCGGTTAAGTTGCGTATTGGCGTAATCCCTCCCGCCGATCATCGCTTTAATATAACCGGTCCGGGGATCAATCGCCACCAAAGCCATTTGGGGCTGGAGTACCTTCAAGGCATCGGGTTTTCCACCGGTTAAAGAAGCGACTGCCATTTCAGCGGCATCTTGAACCGCCGGATCCAGGGTGGTATATATTTGATAGCCTCCGACATAAAGAGCTTCCTCATTGATAATGCCTTTTAAACGCTGGACCACGTAATCCACAAAGTAGGCCGCCCTTCTCTTAGCCGCCGATAGGGGAATGACATCCAAAGGTTTTTGGTTATAGAAGGCGGCTTCCGCCGGGGTAATCGTGCCGTATTTGGCCATTTGTTCCAAGATAATTTCCCGGCGTTCCTTAGCGGCTTGAGGATGAAGGTAAGGTGAATAACCGGTGGGGTTTTTCGGTAAACCGGCCAATAAGGCCATTTGATGAATTTGAAGCTCAGTGACGCTTTTGCCGAAAAAGAGCCTGGAGGCTGCTTCCACACCGTAAGCCCCATGTCCGAAACATATCTGATTAAGGTACCGTTCTAAAATTTCGTCTTTGGTATAATTACGTTCAATACTCATGGCCAGAAAAGCTTCCTGGATCTTCCGGGCCATGGTCCGCTTCTGGGTCAGCAGGACATTCCTGGCCAATTGTTGGGTGATGGTGCTGGCGCCTTCGATATAACCTCCGCCTTTCAAATCCACCCACATCGCTCTGAAAATGGCCTTTATATCAATCCCCGAATGCTCGTAAAAACGGTTATCCTCGACATTGATAATAGCTTTCTTTAAAAGAGCCGGCACCTTTTGCAGCGGCATTTCAATGCGGTTTTCAATATAGATACGGGTAAATTCCCGGTTGTTACCGTCATAAAAGATGGTTGCCTGTTTGGGCGGGGGCAGGTTTAAAATATTTTTACTGGTTCCGATTATTAAGACAAAGGTAAACCCCAAGATAATACCGATTAATACAATTATGGCTATAATAACGATGTTTAGGTTGGCAAATCTATATTGGTTATCACCGGATGATTTTTTATTGAAAAACATGAAATCCTCCCATTGGTCTTTTGATGATTTTGTTTATAGACATTATACCATAAAGCCAAATTTTACTGTTATCAGGAATTTTTTACTATTTTTCATTAATTTAAAAAAGCCCAGCCCTCATTGCTTTTAGCGTAATTAGGCAAAGGTGATACCATCCAGTTTCGGAATAATCGTTTATTTGGGCACAATGGCTTAGCAAGAATTGCTACGGTAATTCCGGTTTAAAAGTAACTTAGTATAACCGGAGCTGCTACAACATATGATTTACCCGGGTGATTAAGATGCGCTACCCGCTAAAAAGACGCTTTATCTTTTTCCAGGTTCCGCCGTACCGGAAACGCTGGTTACGCTCAATAACCACCTTGGGCATAATCTGCCTGGTTTTAGTGATTGGCTTTTATGTTATTGATTTCCGGGTTAGGCCCAGTCTACGACATTTAGCGGAAGCCAAGGCCAGGTTGATTGCTACCAAGGCTATTAACGAGGCGATCCGTTCCAACATCTCACCAGGCATTCAATACCAAAATTTAATCAAGGTTCAATTCAACGGGGAGGGTAAGGTCTCAATAATTCAGCCCAATACCGGCGAGATCAACCGGATCTCCTCCGAGGCCACCCTGGCTATACAGAAACGTCTGGAGGGATTGCCGAGGGAAATTATCAGCGTTCCTCTCGGGCAAGTCTTGGGTTCGAAAATAATGGCCGGTTTTGGCCCGGATATACCGGTTAAAGTGGCGCCGATGGGCCTTGTGGAGAGCAGCATCAGCGATCGTTTTGATTTGGCCGGAATCAACCAGGTCCGCCATAGGATATATGTTACGGTGAAGGCTATTATCAAGATGGTGGTGCCCCTAATCAATCAGGAGATTCAAGTTAGTACCGATATTCCTTTAGTTGAGGCGGTGATTATGGGCGAGGTTCCCAATGTGTACGTCGGAAACGGCGCCGGAGTGATAATCCCGGGAGCAACAAAGGAAAAGTAGTAACCGCCCGCCGGATGGCTGTAAAAAGGAGCGCCAGTATGAATAAATTTCTAGCATCATTAAAACGGGAAATTAATGGGAAAGAATAATGTAAATGGGGGTGGCCGGATGGAAATAAATTGGAATAAGATTAAAGAAGAAGTAATCGATGTTTTACGTAGTTTAATTCGTATTAATACCGCCAATCCTCCCGGTAATGAGCTGAAAGCCGCGGCTTATCTTCAAGAAATACTAAACCGGGAAGGAATACCTTCAAAAATATATGAGGCTGCTCCCGGAAGAGGGAATTTAGTAGCCCGGCTCGAAGGAAGCGGGAAACTACGGCCCTTGATTCTATTATCACATTTAGATGTTGTAGGGGCGAGTCCCCGCCAATGGACTTATGATCCCTTTGCCGGAACAGTGGCCGATGGGCACATCTGGGGGCGCGGAGCCCTGGATATGAAAGGAATGCTGGCTATGGAACTGCTGGGATTGCTGCTTTACAAAAGAAGCGGGCAAATACCCTCCAGAGACTTGATCTTTATTGCTGCCGCCGACGCGGAGACCGGCGGTGACCAGGGTATAGGTTGGTTGATTAAGCAGGGGATCCCAGGCTTGGCTCAGGCGGAATATGTACTCAATGAAGGAAGCGAAGGCCTTATCCGGGACGGAGTACCGGTGTATACCTGTCAGAACGGGGAAATGGGGCTTCTCTGGGTGAAATTATCGGTTCTGGGCACCCCGGGACATGCCTCGATGCCGATGAAGGACAATGCCATTTACCATATGAGTAAAGTCCTTAACCGACTAAACCGGCATAAGAAGCCGGTTACCTTAACCAGTACCTCCCGGGCTTTTTTGAAGCAGATGGCTGCTTACAAGGGAGTCAAGCCACCCGTTAATCCGGCGGCCTTGGACTACAGTTTAAAACTCTTTGCCAACCGTCACTTCAGTAAGGAACGTTCCGTCCAGGCCATGTTATACAATACAGTCTCCCCGACCATCATGCGGGCTGGTGAAAAAACCAACGTGCTGCCGGAGACCTGTGAACTTACCTTGGATTGCCGTTTACTACCAGGGGAAACCCCCGAACATTTTTTAACGGAATTACAGAATGTAATCAATGATTCCCAGGTTGATATGGAGGTGGTTCAATCCGCGGCACCAACCGAATCACCGCTAGATACCGGCTTGTTTCAAGCCATTCAAAACGCAGTAGCAAAGGAGAACCGCCAAGCTTTTGTAGTGCCTTACCTCTCTTCGCGGGTGACTGATTCGCGTTTCTTCCGCTATCAAGGAATAACGAGCTATGGCTTTATGCCGGTGTTGCTGGCGGAAACGGAAATCCAGCGGATGCATGGGGTTGATGAGCGGATTTCCCTGGCCAACCTGGAACAGGGGACCAGGATCTTATATTCGGTAATTACGGAGATAGCGGGATGAAAAGTTGTAGAATTCAGGTTGGCGGGAATTTAGCACGGAGACTCAGAGAATGATCGTGGAAACCTAAAGTCCCAAATAAACAAAGAGAATTCCGTAAGCGGCTCCAATGAGACCTCCGGCCAATACGTCGGAGGGGTAGTGGTTCCTCAAATACACTCTGGAAAAAGTGACTAAAACCGCCCAGCCAAATAGGAATATCCCTATATAAGACCAGTAATGAATGGTGAATACGGCGGCGCAGAACATATTGGCGGCGTGGGAAGAAGGGAAAGAATAATGGCCCAACTTTTCCCAGAAGTTTCCGGTAGGCCGGTCGCCGTCCGGTCGCACTCTTTTTACCAGCTCTTTTATCAGGTTGCAGGTGTGTTCACTGCAAAGAGTCGCCAAAAGAAGGTAACCGATTTGCCAGCGGACCCGGTTGCTGCCAAGAATAAGGGCTGTCAAAACAATGAGCAACATTAAATGACGCCAGTATGGAGGATGGGAAAAAAAAGACATGATCGGGGTTAGCCAAGACCGGTGGATCTTAGCCTGAATGCAGTTTAGAATCTCCATGTCAAGCCTTTTGATTTTTTCGATTATCTTCTTCAATGGATCACCCTAATTTAGGAGGGGCTTCCGCTAAAACTTATACTAATAATAACAGCAGATCATTATAAAAATCAAGGGGAGGCGTAATTTTCAGGTTGCTTCTCCATTTTTTCAAAAAAATTTTTACCTTAGCCAAAGGCCATATATTGAAAAATAAATAAGCGGCAAACAAAAAACTTGTGAAAAACCCCCAAGATGCACTATAATTAGACCGGAACCTGTCGATAGGGGGGGATTTTTTGGGCCAAATTTTAACAAGGATCGAATTGACAAAATACGCGGAAAAATGGCGGGAACAGCATTTAAAGATAGTCTTGACCAACGGCTGCTATGATCTGCTTCATGTTGGACATCTGCGGACTTTTAAAGAGGCTAAGACTTTCGGAGATATACTGATTGTGGGTCTAAATAGCGACCAATCGGTGCGAGGTCTTAAAGGAGACACCCGGCCGATCCTGTCACAGGAAGACCGGGCCGAATTGGTGGCCGCATTGCAACCGGTTGACTTTGTGACCATATTTGACGAACGTACCGCCAGTTGTCTTATTGAATTGATTAAGCCCCAGGTTTACGTTAAAGGTGGAGATTATACACTCGACAGTTTGCCGGAGAAAGATGTCATCCGGCAATTCGGGGTGGAAGTTAAGTTTATTCCTTTGGTAACCGGAAATTCAACCACCGGGTTAATCGAGAGAATTAAAAACGCCAATTTTTAAAAGATTATACCAAGTTGTATTTCAGACAGACATCCCTTGTTTTCTAAATGCCCCTTGGTATCACACAACTACGCCGGCGAGGGATTATCATGGAACGTATAACCGTTGTCAGAGCCATCATCGATGGGTTGATTGAGAGAATAAATGTTACTCAGGAGAAAGATCCGACCCCCACTAAACGGAATGCGACTATCCAATCGTATGGGACAGCGGCGTTTGCCCGTTTTTTAGCTTTAAAGAGAGGCCTGGATCCGGAATTGGCATCCATTATTGGGCATTTAAATGATGTCGGCAGAATAGTCCACGGAACAGACGATGCTTCCCGGTGTACTATCGGTGCTTTAGAGGCTGAACGCGCCCTCCGGAAAACCAGCCTGTTTTCGGAGATGGAGATTTCCGTCATCTGTAACGCCATTAAATCTCAGGACGCCGTCGGTATTAAAGGCGGGCCCTACGAAGAATTATTAAAAGATGCGGTTTTACTGGAGAAGTATTTTGACCGGCTTAACTACCTACCGGAAGGAGACGAACAAAACCGGCTGATAAATATCTTTGTGGAGTTGAATATGGCGTAGTCATAGCTGCGGAGATTTTTATCATTAAGGAAGTAAAGACAAACCCCATGTCGGGGTTGTTTTTTATTTGAGTGCCGTTATTTCCGGTAGTTCCGGCCGGAGTAGTTCGGCAATTTTTTGCTCATAAAAATTTAATTATTAAGAAGGATTTTAACCCCGAACATTGAAATATATTTTTACTTAAACGTTTGCGCTAAACGTTTGCGTTAAAGGTTTGAGAGAATAAATCTAATAATACAGCTAGATTAAATGATGGAGGAATAATAGTGGCTACTTTAAAAGATGTCGCCTTAAAATCCAATGTTTCAATCGCCACGGTTTCCCGGGTGCTCAATAATAAAGCCGGTTTAATCGGAATAACTGAAGAGACAAGACAAAAAGTGCTGGACGCGGCTAAAGCCTTGAACTACCAACCGGATATTTCAGCACGGAGTCTACGTCTCGGCCGCAGTTTAAAAGCTATCCTGTTCTTATACACTTATCATGAAAAAGATAAATATGGCCTGGGCGAAAACATGTTTTTCCCCCATCCTTTTTTTAGCCATGTACTTCATGGGGTTCAGCTGGGGGTTCAGGCTAAGGGTTATTACGTTTCATATCTGTCAGCCGCTGAATTGGAGATTGAAACACTGCGCAGACTCTTCGACGGGGAAATAAGCGGCGTGATCTCCTGGGGGCAGCTTCGCGGTGATATTCAAAGCTTGATCCGGGAAAAGCGTATTCCATTGGTGGGGATCGAACCTTATCTCTCTCCTGATGACATTTTACCGGCAATCTATGTCGATAATGAGTTAGCCGTTTCCCAGGCCCTCAATCATTTAGTCCGGCTTGGGCACAGGCGGATCGGTTTTATCTCGCTCCAAAATGAAGACGGCGTCGAACTGCCGCAGTTCAAGGAACGCCGGGAAGCGTTTTTGAAGTTGCTGCCCCGATTTGGGTTGGCCAGATTCCCCGGCCAGGAGATGTTTGGCATTTCCCGGCCTGGTGTTCCGGACTACAACCCTGGGCAACCGGCGGCCAAATACTGGCTGGAACTGGGAGTAAAACAACAACCGACCGCCGCTGTTGTGGGGAGCGATTTATTAGCCATTGGAGCCATTCATACCTTCAGGTCGATGGGGTTGAAAATTCCCAAAGATATCAGTATCGTCGGGATTGATGATATCGATTGGTCGCGCTACAACGAACCACCTATCACTACGGTTCGGATTCCCAAGGAACAAATGGGCGAATTAGCTGTGGTTTTACTTGACCGGCTGATGAACGGGAAGAAAGTCCGGGAAATACGTCATTTGATAAAAACCGAGCTTATCATCAGATCGACCACCAATTCATTACCACCGGCTAATCCGGCTGGAGGTGATGCTGGGGAAGGTCCGTGAATTTTAGCAGTTTAACAACGAGAAAGGATTATTGAGGCATGACAAAAATACGCGATGAATATCCCCGTCCCGCCCTGGTACGGCGGGAATGGTTAAATCTTAACGGCGAATGGCTTTTTGCCTTTGATGACGCCGACCAAGGTTTAACCAAAGATTGGATTAACCGGCCGCAGTTTTTTACTGAAAAAATCCTAGTGCCATTTCCCTTTCAGAGTAAGCTCAGTGGGATCGGGACACCGGAGTCCCACCCAGTTATTTGGTACCGGCGTGAATTTCGGATCCCGTCAGATTGGAACGGAAAAAGAATACGTCTTAATTTCGGGGCTGTCGACTACTACTCTACGATCTGGGTTAATGGAGCGTTTGTCGGCGTTAATCGGGGCGGCTATGTTCCTTTTTCCTTCGATATTACGGATTATCTGATTAATGGGGAAAACCAATTGGTGCTAAGGGTGATTGATGATGAAAACCCTAACCGTCCACGAGGGAAGCAGAGTGCGAAGCATCATTCCTGGGCCTGCTGGTACGGAAGAGTCAGTGGGATTTGGCAACCGGTTTGGCTGGAACCCGTAAATAGGGTACACCTTAAAAAGCTAAAGTTGTTGCCGGATATTGACCGTGGGGAATTGGCGGTAAGATTTCAATTAAGCGCTTTTGAAGAAGATACCAGGCTCTATTGTCAAGTATCATTCCAAGGCAAAGTGATTGCTGAAAATGAGTTCACCGCCAATCCGGAATATAATGAGTTTGCCGATGAGTTTCCCCTGGCGGAAAAGATGTTTAAAATCAGCATTCCCCAACCGCGGCTTTGGAGTCCTGAAAAGCCGGATCTGTACGACTTGGAGATCCGGGTACTCAAAGCCGGAGAAGAAGCGGATCAAGTCCGGACTTATTTCGGAATGCGGAAGATATCGGTGGAGAGAGGGAGGATTTGCTTAAATAATCAACCATATTACCTCCGTATGGTTTTGGATCAAGGGATCTGGGCTGAGGGAATATATCTGCCGGAAACCGTTGACGGGCTGAAAAAGGATGTGGAAATGACCAAGGCCCTAGGTTTTAACGGCGCCCGCAAGCATCAGAAGATCGAAGATCCCTATTATTATTATTTTTGCGACCGGATCGGTTTGTTGGTCTGGTCGGAGCTGCCGTCAAGTTACAGTTTTGATGAAAACATGATTCAAACCTCAACAGAAGAATGGCAGCGGGCTATTGACCGCGATTATAACCATCCCTGCATCATGGCTTGGGTACCGGTGAATGAAAGCTGGGGGACCGAGCCCTTACGTAGCCCGGAGAACCCGGAGATGTTCCAAAGGGCGGTTGAATACCTGGAAACAATGTATCATTTAACGAAGGCGCTTGACGGTAGCCGGCTGGTAATTAGCAATGATGGTTGGCACCAGGCTACCACTGATGTAATTACAATTCATGATTACAGTCAGGATCCGGCGGAGTTGAGCCGGCGTTATCGCAAGTTTAAAGAAGAACGCCGGGGGATTAGTTTTTTACCGGGTTTTCCAATTATTTTGCCTGGTTATGAATACCGGGGACAGCCGGTTATAATCTCGGAGTTTGGCGGGGTGAAAGCGGCTGAACAAGGCTCTTTCGGCTGGGGTTATGGTGATGCCGTATCGACCTATCCGGAGATGGGTGAAAGGATAAGGAAATTAATCCGCACCATCCTGGCAGAGGCTGAAATTTGCGGGTTTTGCTACACCCAGTTGACAGATACAGAACAGGAAGTAAATGGTTTAATGAATGCGCAACGCCTTCCCAAACTTGCTACCGACAAGTTTAGGGAGATTTTCAGCGCAAAGTAAGGAGGTGCGGAAAACTTGATCACCGGCTTCAGTCTCAATACTAGTTAAAAAGCCTCAGAGATTGGAATTCCTATTGAAATCATTATAATACGAGAATGGAGGAGAAACAATGAAAAAGTTATTAATATTCGTTTTGTTAATTTGTATGGTAGCGGTGTTGTTGATTCCGCCGACTTTCGCCGCCACTAAATTAGTATTCTGGGATATGTTCGGCGGCGGGGACGCCGAGTATATGACGGCGATGGTGAAAGAGTTCAATAGAACTCATCCCGATATTTTCATCGAAGAAGCAATCCAACCGTGGAATGAATACTATAACCGTTTACTTACAGCGCTGGTCGCCAAGAAAGGCCCGGATGTATGCATTATGCATACCAGCAACTTGCCTGTTTTCGCCTCCAAGAATGTTTTGATGCCTCTGGATTCCGCCATTTCCAAATATAGATTCCCGGCGAAAGATTTCGGCGCCAAACTTTGGAATGGAAGTAAATACAATGGTAAACAGGTTGCGATTCCGCTGGATGTACATCCGTATGTCTTATACTATAACAAGGACCTACTCTCCAAAGCCGGGTATTTGAAAGACGGCAAACCGCAGCTCCCCGCCGCCTCGAAGGAGTTTGTCGATTTTCTCAAAGACCTTAAAGCCAAGACAGGTAAGATACCTTTATCATTAGAGTCTAATGGTTTCGGAGCTTATCGTTCATGGTACGGTTTTCTTTACCAGGCCGGCGGCAGTCTGCTCAGCGACGACGGCAAGAAAGTCACCGTCAATAGCGAAGTCGGATTAAAGACCTTAACCTGGTGGATTTCCGCCTTAAAGGAATTAGGGATTAACTCTATGAATTACGATGAATCGATAGCCCTCTTCTCTCAGGGCGAGGCAGTATTGCATATCAATGGGGCTTGGGTAACCGGAGGCTTTGAAAAACAGAGCGGTCTCAATTTCGGCGCAATGCCGTTCCCAAGTGTCTTTGGCGGTAAAGACGCCTGGGGTAACACCCATAACTTCGTTATTCCGCAACCGGCCAAGGTAAATCAAGCCAAACTCAAAGCTACCCTTACCTTTATCGATTGGATGACCGCCAATAGCGATAAATGGGCGTTGGCGGGCCATATTCCCTCCCGTTATTCGGTGCTTCAAAGTGATAAATATAAGAGCTTAAATTACCGTCCGGGATATGCGGCCCAGATGGAGAATATTGCTTATCTACCCGCGAACACCAAGATGTTGGAGATTGAACAGATTTTAGCCGATGAAATCGCGGCGGCCTACGCCGGCACCAAGACTCCGGCCCAGGCGCTCTCGGTTATCGATGAAAAGGCAAACAGACTATTAAAATAAGCGGAAGTTTGTTTCTACTTATCCCGGGGTTTGAACTCCGGGATAAGTTAATTGATAAGGAGGTTTCTGTGATGAACAGAGTTGCTGCCCCGCCTGGCGCCGGGAACCGTTTGCCTTGGCTGGAACGGGATTATGCGGCAGGGTATGTTTTTTTGGCTCCATTTTTAATTTTTTTGCTTCTTTTCATGATTATTCCGATTATTCAAGGGTTGTATATCAGCTTTTACAATTGGGGAATTCTTGATGAGCCTGTATTTATCGGTTTGGGTAATTTCCAATCCATGTTGCAGGAAGGCGACTTTTGGAGTTCTCTCTGGCACACCGTCTATTTTGTAATCCTCAGCACCTTACCCTTGGTGGGGCTGGGTTTGATATTCGCCCTGGGGCTGAATAACACCTTCCGGGGAAAAGTATTGGCAAGAGGAATGGTCTTTTTTCCATATCTGTTGACGGTTTCAGTGGTGGCCACCATCTGGCGTTGGCTATTACAGGAACATTTTGGTCTGGTCAATTATTATCTGGTTAAGATAGGGCTCATGAAGCTTAATTGGCTTGGGGATGCCAATCTGGCGATGGTCTCCATTACCCTGGCCACGATCTGGTGGACTGTCGGGTTCAATGTGATCATATTTCTCGCAGCTTTACAAGAGATTCCGGAGGAGTTGTACGAGGCCGCCAAAATTGACGGGGCTGGATCTTTTCAATCATTTTATTGCATTACTATACCACAGTTGAAGTCCAGTATGATTTTTGTTTTCATCACTCAGATTATTGCCTCCTTTCAGGTATTCGGTCAGGTAAATGTGATGACCGGCGGCGGGCCTTTTGGTTCAACCAGGACCATGGTGCATTACATTTATGAACAAGGCTTTAAGTTTTTAAAGATGGGATATGCGTCAGCGGTGGCTTATGTATTATTTGCGATTATGTTTGCTTTTACCATTGCCCAGTGGAAATTGTTTAAAACGGAAAATGAATGAGTGAGGTAGAAGAAGAATGGGAATTGTCAATGAAAGTCAGCCCCATCAGGCATTGTTCACCTGCGCCAATCCCCCGGCTAATAATTTTAACTGGCCAAAATTGTTATTTTTAATATTTACTTGGGGGATGGCTATTCTTTGGGTTTTACCGATACTGTGGATGATCTCAACTTCCATTAAGCCGGAGACAATGGTTATGACCATAATCCCTCATTGGATTCCTCCGGAAGTAACTTTTGAAAATTATCTCCGGGCGTTGCAAAAAGCCCCGATCTTAGTATGGTTTTACAATAGCTCAGTCATAGCCATAGCCAGCACCTTCCTTGTTTTACTGATCGATGCCATGGCCGCCTATGCGTTTGCCAGGATTCGCTTCCCCGGTAATAAGTTATTGTTTATACTGACTTTGTCGACGATGATGGTCCCGTCACAGATTACTATCGTGCCGTTATATTTATTCTTTAGCCGGCTTAATATGCTGGACACCCTGCCGGCGGTGATTCTCCCCAGAGCGGCGGCGGCCATCGGAGTCTTTATGTTGCGGCAGTTTTTTATGAATATTCCGGTTGAACTTGAAGAGGTGGCCCGTATTGATGGTTGTTCCCGTTACGGCATCTTCTGGCGGATCATCCTGCCGTTATCACGCCCGGCCTTGGCGGCGCTCGGTATTTTTGCCTTCGTCTGGTCCTGGAATGATTTTTTATGGCCTTTAATAACACTTTCATCAAAAGAGCATTATACTTTGCCGATAGGTATCGCTACCCTTATCGGTTATTTTGCCAGAGATTATGGGATGGTGATGGCTGGAGCGATTATCGCGTCAATTCCGACCCTTATTGTGTTTTTGTTTTTCCAACGCCATTTTATTAAGGGAATTACCACTACCGGTTTAAAAGGTTGATTCGAGGTGTTTAAAATGCTAAAGCGAACCTGGCGAGAACTTTTAGTGATAATTTCCATTACCGGATTTTTTATTGTTACATCTTCAAATGAGGCAGGTTTAACCATGGAAAAATATCAAAACCCGCTCGGGCCCTGAAAAAGCATGAGGGCAATCCGATACTAGCCAAGTATTTAGCCCATGGCGTTTCCGGACCCGGGCATAACGCTTTCACCATCAGGTGAGGAAATGTTTATAGTATATGATTGCCACACCCATCCGGAATACCCGAGTGAAAACCGTAACTTCAACATTGACCGGTTTTATTTCGAAAATGGGGCTTTAAAAGTGAAGGGACCTACCCGTTCCGCCGGTCAATCCCTGATTAAAATGGAGCAGTCTAAAAATCCGGAGCGACGCATTAATACGTCCTCCGGGTTTTCAGTTAATCCCCGAACTCCACTCCGACACTCTTGGCGATGGCGATCAACTCTCCATCCGGGGGGACGGTTTTTAGTTTCCCTACGGCTTCCTCCAAGGAAACGGCAGAGATTTCGTTTCCTTGCAAACTAACCATCATCCCGAAGGCGCCTTTTTGAACCATTTCCACCGCTCCTACTCCATAACGGGTTGAGAGGATGCGATCGAAAGGGGAAGGACGGCCGCCGCGCTGGAGGTGGCCCAGGACAGTGACCCGGGAATCGATTCCGGTGATCGCGGTTAACTCCTGGGCGACCTGTTGACCGATGCCTCCCAACCGTATGGGGTCAGGGCTGTCCTTGACAATATGGCTGATTACCATTTCGCCGCCTTTAGGCCTGGCTCCCTCCGCTACTACCACAATACTAAAGTTTTTACCGGCCCTCTGCCTTTCAATGGCTTTTTCGGCTATTTTCCGGATATCGTATGGGATCTCCGGGATCAGGATCATGTCAGCCCCGCCGGCTATGCCGGCTTCTAAAGCGATCCATCCGGCATACCTGCCCATAACTTCAAGAATCATGATCCGGTGATGTGATTCAGCGGTGGTATGCAGTTTATCAAGGGCTTCGGTGGCTGTGTCAACGGCGGTCATAAAACCGAAAGTCAGATCGGTTCCCGAGAGATCGTTATCGATGGTTTTCGGCACCCCGACCACTTTTAGACCTTTTCTGGTGAAATCCCTGGCGCTAGTCAGAGTGCCGTCGCCTCCGATTAAGATCATGGCGTCGATCCCGTGGGACTTAATATTGGCCATAACTTGGTCGGATTTATCGGCGTATTTGACGATTCCGTTCTCTTCAATTTTATAATTGAAAGGATTATCCCGGTTTGATGAGCCGAGAATGGTGCCGCCCCGGTCCAAAATTCCGGAGGCTTTGGCTAATTCCAATTGTACCCAATCGTTCTCGACCAAACCATGATAGCCGTCCCGGAAGCCAATCACTGAATATTGATATTTACAGATCGCCGTTTTGACAACTGCCCTCAAGACCGCATTTAAGCCGGGGCAGTCTCCTCCACCTGTAATTACTCCGATTTTTTTGATCATCACAATCCCTCCTTGAGTTTACCATTATGTTATTATTGGCAGAAATTTAATAAATTCCTCCAGTTTCTAAGGGTAAAGTGTAGAGGGCGAATACGGTATACAAGGACCACTAAAAATACAGTGAAATTAAGCTTAAACAGCAGGAAATCTCGGAAGTTTGGTCGAAAACGGAATATCTTAAAAAGAAATAATTTTAATTGTTTCAAGGAGACGGATAGAATGAAAATATCATTGAGGGCTCAAGGGATTAACCCTTCACCAACTCTGGCGATTGACGCCAAAGCGAAACAGATGGTGAAGGAGGGCATTGACATTGTCGGTTTCGGAGCCGGCGAACCCGATTTCGATACCCCAGAAGTTATTAAAAGCGAGGCCATCAGTTCCCTGAAAAAAGGGGAAACCAAATATACGCCGGCTTCGGGAACTTTGGCTTTAAAAGAAGCGGTTTGTTTTAAAATGGAACGGGACCATAACTTAAAATACGGGTCGAATCAGGTAATAATATGTTGCGGGGCCAAACATGCGCTTTATAACTTGTTTCAGGTAATCTGCGATCCCGGCGACGAAGTGATAATTCCCGCCCCCTATTGGGTCAGTTACAGTGAACAGGTAGCGGTTACCGGCGCCAAACCGGTCATTATTCCCACCAATGAGAACAGCGGTTTTAAGATGACCGCCGAACAATTCCGGGAGGCTGTAACTCCCAAAACCGTGGCCTTAGTACTTAACAGCCCATCCAACCCCACCGGTGCCGTTTACACCAAGCAGGAGCTGGCAGCCATCGCTCAAGTGGCGGTGGAGCGAAAAATAACGGTAGTTTCGGATGAAATCTATGAAAAGCTGGTCTATGAGAGCGAACATATCAGTATTGCCAGCCTGGGACCGGAGATTAAGGACCTGACCATTATCATCAACGGGGTCTCCAAAACCTTTTCCATGACCGGGTGGCGCATCGGCTACGCGGTCGGCGACGCCAAGGTGATTAAAGCAATGTCTGATCTGCAGAGCCATAGCACCTCCAATCCCACGACCTTTTGTCAGCCGGCTTCGGTGTTGGCTTTGAAAAATCCCCCAACCGACGTGATCGAGGCCATGGTGGCCGAATTTAAAAAACGCCGCGATTACATGGTGGCGACCGTCAATAACATTCCCGGATTAAGCTGCCTAAAGCCCGCCGGAGCTTTTTATGTGTTTGCCAGTATCAAGGGGTTGATCGGCAAAGAATTCTTTGGGAAAGAGGTTAACGACTCCGATTGTTTGGCCGAGTTACTTTTGGAACATGCCAAGGTAGCGGTTGTCCCAGGCACCGGTTTCGGGGCTCCGGAATATATCCGGTTGTCCTATGCCACTTCTTTCCAGAATATTGAAAGAGGGTTGGCCCGGATTGCCGAGTTTGTGGCGGGGAGTTGAAGTTTTGGTTTAAAATAAGCTAAAGCTATAAATCTGATAAAACCTCCTGCTTTATATAAAGTGGGAGGTTTTGTTTTACCTGCCTGATACGGACGATAATTTTGGGGTGAAAATTTGTCGCGTGAATAAATGCAAACCGTAATTTTGCCATTATTTAACCAGGATTGTTTTCAATTCTTCAGTTTGTAAACTGGTTGTTTCTTCCCGAACTTTGACTTTTTTAACTTCAGTGATTTATTGATCAATTTTATTAAGGCGTTGATCTACTTCTTTAAACCGTTGATCTACTTCATTAAACCTTTGAATCATATCGCTTTTTGGGGATTTAATCTCATTGGCCAAATTATCAATTGCTCTAATAATAATGGCCTTATTCATCTAATCGCCCCTACTTGCCAAACATTTCCTAATAGACTTCGGTAAATAATCGCCGATTCTGCCGGCGGCAAGCTTTGTTTAAAAGCAAGTCCAGTTAAGGAATTGCCGGCTCGTTAAAAATTTTTAGACATAAACCGGGGTTTAGGTGTTTCGCCAACTTTTTTAAGCAGCCGGTTTTGAAGCAACGGGAGCGGTTTCCTCCGGCGCCCTTTGAAAACGCGGTGAGTGGGCGATGGTGACACTGCTTAAAATAACCTCCAAACTGCCGCCGGCTTTATTTCTCCTCAATTCCGCCCTCGGCACTACTACCGTCAATTCGTACGGCACATCCACCGGAACCTCGCGGGTTACATCGATCTTCATACCAAATACTTTCACTGAGGCTGTATCCAGGATGGTATTGGGTTTGCCGCTTGTTTTCCGGTTGACGATTTTTCCCCAAAGTGATTTTAAACACTGCCAAAGCTTTTTCCAGAACATTACCGACACCTCTGATCCATATTGTATGTTCGGAGAGAATGAATGCTTCCTAAGGAAAATGGGACGGTAAACTGATGGTAAATAGGCAGGAATTTCTTTACATGATATGGAAGATAATTATATCCGGGATGTACTTGACGAGACAGGCGTTGGATAATTTTTTTAATGTTGCAAATAAAAACTTCAAGGAGCAACCATGGCTAAAACAATATTTATTCCGGACATAGGTAATGTCAGCGAGGATGCGGGCTTTATTCCGCTGGAAAAATGCAGTGACGGGAAGTTTCAGGCCGGCAGGGACGGTGTCGTTTCCATCACGGCCACCGGCGATAAAAAAGTGGAATTTGTCGCCTTTAAGGATCATACCTTGGCCTTTGTAAAATCGGCTATGGGATATCCTGCCTACTATCCGGTCCATCCGGTGGAGTTGCAGAAGCCGGTGCGGGCGGTTTTGATGGATCTGGACGGGACCAGTGTCCGGAGTGAGGGATTCTGGATCTGGATTATTGAAATGACTACCGCCAGTCTTCTGGGGAATCCCCGTTTTCAGTTGGAAGAGGCCGATCTGCCGTTCGTCTCCGGGCATAGCGTCTCCGAGCATTTGAAATACTGCATTAACAAATACTGCCCCCAGAAAACGGTGGAAGAAGCCAGACAGTTTTATTTTGAACATACCCACCGCGAAATGAGGGAGATTATGGAGGGCCGGGGCAAGGAAGGGGCCTTTGTGCCGGCTCCGGGCATCAAAGAGTTTTTGCTGGAATTAAAAGCCTTGAAGGTGAAGATTGCCCTAGTCACCTCGGGACTTTATGAGAAGGCTTGGCCGGAAATTCTTTCCGGGTTCCGGACTTTAAAAATGGGCGATCCCAAGGATTTCTACGATGCTATTATCACGGCGGGGTTCCCTTTGCGCCGGGGCGAGGTTGGAACTTTGGGCGAGCTGTCCCCGAAACCCCATCCCTGGCTCTACGCCGAAGCCGCCCGGGTGGGTTTGGGAATACCTTTTGGGGAGCGCAACTCGGTGGTGGGTATAGAGGACAGCGGGGCCGGTGTTTGCTCGATCCGGCTGGCGGGTTTTCCAACCATCGGAATTGGAGGCGGCAATATTGAAAGCAGCGGCACCAAGGGGCTCTGCGCTTATTATGGGGAAACCTTTGAGGAGATTTTAAATTTTTTAAAATAATTCTTTTTTGTCTTGGCAAAATTGTGAACTATTTAATAGATATCACAAATCTTCCTTTATTAGGAAGGTTTTGTTTTTATATAGAAATTCTTCCTACCAAACAATAATTATGAATATGAATAGGGGATGATTTTGAGGAAAGGATTAATACCATATGTTACGATTTTAATATTATTTGTCTCGGTTTTCTCTTTTCTCATTGCCGGAGCGGGCAAACAAACGTTGGGATTGCTTATAGTAAATAATTACATCGCCCACAACAGTTGCATAATACGCCGCAAATTAGCCGATATTCCGGTTTGCCGCTTTCCTTCAGCTTTTCAGAGGCGGACCAGCAAAAGGAAGTTGTTGTTGATGTTTGTCACAGTGGTTTACTCACAGTACATTCAATAAACTTAAGTTGCGGGAAAGCTTTGAAACGTCGGCGGACAGGTAATATCGGAGAAGCCCGGTTTCGATGCGTCACACCCGGAAATAACGAATGTTGGGTTGTTCTGTCTTATATTACCGGCTTTATGTGGAGGAGTGGACCCGGCGAGCAATAATACCCGGGGAATCGGCCACCAACCAAAAAGTTCCTTGGAGGTTTCCTTCAAATTTGAACTGAGTGGAGATCGTTATCTGATCAAGCGCCGTTATGATCATAATCCCAAAGATCCCGTACCTACCGTGGCCAAACAAGCGCGGCCGCGAAAGTTGCTCCACAGACGGCGTTTGTCCTAAAGAAGCCCTGGAAATTTCCAGTTTGAACGATGGCGCTTTTGATATTGCCGTTGTCCCCCCCGGTTAAACTGTGGTATATTAGTTCAATAAAGGGATCGATCTCACCGGCCCTTGAACGCCGGAGGATTGCTTTCCCGAATTACATTGGAGTCATTAAGGCCGGTCGATAGCATTTCTTATTGAGGTGAAATGATGAATAATACCAAACGACAGGCTGCCCTGATCATTTTGGTCTGCAATGCGATTGTCATTTCCTTTTTGGAAGCATTGCTGCCGCTGCCGATTCCAGTCCCCGGAGTGAAACTGGGCCTGGCCAATATATTGACCATTCTTGCCATTGTTTTTCTGGATCTGAAAAGCGCCTTAATTATTGTGGTATTGCGATCTATTGCAGTCACATTCTTGAGCCAAGGTTTGTTTGCATTGGTATTCGGGCTGGCCGGCGGGTTGTTAAGCGCTGTTTTGATGTGGGTTCTCTACAAAAAGCTGCCGGATGTTTTTAGTATCAAGGGGATCAGCATTGCCGGCGCCATTATTCATAACACCGCACAGATAGCAGTCGCCTCCTGGCTGCTCCGGGAACCCTTAATCTTTTACTACCTTCCTGTTCTGGCGATTGCAGCGGTGATTACCGGTTTTTTCACCGGCAGTATCAGCGAACTGGTCATCAGTGAGCTTAAAAAGAGAGGGTTTTTGGAAGAGTCATAAACTTTGAGTAGGCTGCGCGCGCTCACACGGTATAAAGAGAGGAGTGTCCGTTATCGGAAAGATTAAACCCCCAAAAAATCAGATCTTAACCGCAATGGACCCGGGTGTCAAAGCAGGCTTGGTCTTAATCTTAGCCGTAATTCTTTTTTGGAGTAAAATGCCGCTCAGTTCGGCGGTTATTTTGCTATATATCCTCATGGTAACCGTTCTTTCGGGACTTTCTTTCCGGACTCTCCTTCGCAATCTGCTTTATTTATCGGTGGCCTTGATTGTCCCCTATCTGTTCGGATTAGTCTTTTCCATATGCGGCGCCCTGTTTGATACGGGAGGCTTTTCCGCCCAGAGCATAAATTTACCGGCGATAGCCTTGAAATTTGGCCGTTTGATATTATTGGGGCATATCGCGAGTATATATATGTATACCACACCTTTTGGACGGATCGTCGGGATGTTGAACCGGCTGCTTACACCGGTAAAAAGGTGCGGGGCGCCGGTGAGAGACTACTTAAAGATTTTGCTCTGCATCCGGAAGGAACTTCCCAATGCCGTCAAGCGCAGCCGTGACACGGTCGCCCGGTGGCGCGACCCGACCGGAACGGTAAAACGCCGGAGCTTGAAGAGTAAGATCGAAGGAATGGCAAATGTTATTGTCTCGCAAATTCTGCAATCATTTCAAGAGATAGAACGGATTCAAAGATTGATTGATGAAACGGATTGC
>JBLNCU010000107.1:0-4080 GCA_050260935.1 Bacillota bacterium | reverse complement strand
CCGGTCATGGCCGCATAGCGGTCAACCCGTTGTTTTTGAATGGCGGATACGACTGCGGTCGCAATCGCGATCCCGGCAGAAGGCCCGTCCAGAGGGGTCCCCCCGGGGAAATTGACATGGATATCGTAATTCCTGGGGTCAAGCCCGATTTGCCGCCGGATGACGGTTAACACATTCTCAATCGAACTCCTGGCCATGCTCTTGCGCCGGTACTTATGCCCCCCGCTTCCCTGCTCTTCTTCCTCCACAATCCCTGTGACCAAGAGCTGGCCGCTGCCGGGAGCCACCGGCTGGGCCGTTACTTCCAGCTCTGTCAGCACGCCCAGATCCGGCCCGTACACGGCCAACCCGTTTACAACGCCAATCTGGGACTCAGGCGGAATCTTTTTGTCCGGACGCGGGACATAATGCCCTGAGGAAGCAACCCACTCCACAATCGCTGAGTCAATTTCCGTTTTTCCTTCGGTCTGAGCCACTCCGGCGGCCAGCTGCACCATGTTAACCGCATCCCGGCCATTGGTGGCATAGCGCTTGACCACTTCGACCGCAGCTTCCGAGATCGGAACCTCAATTTTCCCGGCCGCGCCCCGGGCAATTTCACTGATTTCATTCGGCAGCAAGGCCCGGAAATAGATCTCCATGCAGCGCGAACGGATTGCGGGCGGAATATCCTCCGGACTGCGGGTAGTCGCACCGACTAAGCGGAAATCCGCCGGCAGCCCGTGCTGAAAAATATCGTGAATATGGGCCGGGATATTCGGGTCTTCCGAACTGTAATAGGCACTCTCCAGAATTACCTTGCGGTCTTCCAGAACTTTCAAGAGCTTATTAATCTGTATCGGGTGCAGCTCCCCGATCTCATCAATAAACAAAATCCCGCCGTGGGCTTTGGTTACCGCCCCCGGCTTGGGCTGCGGAATCCCGGCCATCCCCATGGCTCCTGCTCCCTGATAAATCGGGTCATGCACGGAACCGATCAGAGGATCGGCAATCCCGCGTTCATCAAAACGGGCCGTCGCCCCGTCAATTTCCGTGAAGCGGGCATTCTCCTTAAACGGAGACAACGGATTTTTCTTCGCCTCCTCCAGGACCAAACGGGCAGCCGCCGTTTTCCCGACCCCGGGCGGGCCGTAAATAATCACATGCTGGGGATTGGGGCCGCATAAGGCAGCTCTCAGGGCTTTAACTCCTTCTTTTTGCCCTACAATCTCCTCAAAATGAAGGGGCCGGGTTTTTTCCGCCAAAGGAGTAGTGAGAGCAATCTTGCGCATCTTCTCCAGCTTCTCCAGCTCCTTGCGCGACTCCCGCTCAACCGCTACCTTCGTCCCCTGCTGGGATTTAAGCATACCCCAAAAATACAAGCCGATTACTACTGCAAAAATGAGTTGGACGATCATCACAACTCCGCTTAAACTATTCAAACGTCTTTCCCTCCCGTGACATTGTCCATCATATATTATTGCCAGGGAAAAGGAAAAGAAACCAGCAAGCGTTACTTATTGATTCTCCAAAATAAGGTCCCAACTATTCTGGTAGGATGTTCAGGATTTGGAACCATATCTGGTGGATGGTTGTAGCTTATCCATGAATCATGAATTTCTAGGTTATTTGGCAGAAATATTCCATCTAGTACATCAGCCACTCGGAACATATTTATTTCTTGTGTCTCAAACTTATAATACTTTATATCACAATCTATCGGATAACTGGAATAGAGATCATACCAGGCAATTTTTCCGTTTGCGATGGAAGGTCTATAATATAAGGATTTATTTTCGATGTTTAATATGGTATTAAATTCAATTTTCTCAGTCTTTAAGTCGTAGACCGAAAGCTGTATTTCGTGTTGATGACTTGTGCGCGACATCCAGGCAACATAATTTCCCCAAATTGTAGGATACTCTGAATTTAATTGTTCTGAACCTATTTCTGATATTTTTTCAGTGGTCATATCATATAAAAATATCTTAGAATTACCATTAGATAAGTCCCGAACATGCCAAACCATATTCGCTTTATCTAACTTAGGAGGACCATAATACTTTTCTTTTACATCGTTTTTTTGGAGGGTTTTAACAGTGTTGTTTGTAAAATTAAATAATAATATCTGAGAATCAAGTTTGCCATTTTTATTAACAACAGCCTGGTTTTCGTAAAGGGAGATAACCGGGAAATCGTCATTTGCAAGATTTAATATCTGTCCTTCATCCAATAATTTGATTTCCTTTGTGTTCCGATTAAACTTATATATTTTCCATTTATCGGTATCAGCTTCTACCCAAACAACCCATTTCTTGTTAAAATCTGCGTTTATTATTTTATAACCTCGTTCTGCCTCAATCACTTTGCTTGCCGAGAAGCCTTTCATAGTCTCTCTTAAAATGCTTGCTGAATCGAATATGTAAATTGCTGGGTAAACTCGGAAAGCAAAGTTTGATTTTTTGCTAAAGTTTTCGTCATATAAAAGACTTAATATCTCTCCATCTTTATTTATTGCCAGAACTGAAGCAAGCTTACGAATAATGTAAGTGGTTGAATCCTCATTGCTTAACATGTTCCTATCGGCAAACATTTTTACATCTTGCGGAGGAGAAATTGAACTGATTAGTAAATCAAAGTTTGGATAAGTATAAATCTGATTTCCCCTGGAACAACCAGTTAAAAGTATCAGGCAAATCGTTATAAAAGCCAAGATTCTTAATATAACTAAATCATACTTAATCTTAAAACTCACTCTTTTTCACGTCCTTTAAAGTGAATTTAGTTAATGAATCTACGAAAAACTAATTTCCAGGTAACAGCATTTAACCTGATTATATGCCAGTACCCGGAAATTAGTAGATGTTTCCGTTTAACTATAGATATCTAGATATCGCTTGGGCCGATTATTTTATTGGTCACATAGAAATCCCAAATACTGCTACCTTTTTGTATCTTCGTATAAATTGTTGTTCCACAATCATCAAGGTTAGCAGGGTTCACGTCATATTTTATAAAGGATAGGGCATTTGTCCCATAATCAAAAGAGAATGATCCACTTAAAGGAACTGACACAGATTCTATAACTGGCTGTCCACTTAAGCTCGTTCCTATTGTCATCATTGTTACTGATCTAGATAAAAACTGATAAGTAAAATCTGATACGTCCCAACTCCCGGACGTCCTATAATGTTGTACATAAACTGATATTGAGTCTTTATAATATAAATCATAATAAGTCGTGCTATAAACAAGAACCCCCCATGCAGGATCCCATTTACTTCCTGATTGTGAAACGTATTCATGAAAAGGATATGTTAAAGTAGGAAGAACTGCAAAAGTCGTTGTTGCATATGAATATTTCAAGGTTCCATTAGACTCTTGAACTGTCTTGAGATGTTGAGTTGTAGAGATCGTCTTTATTTGTTTTTCGGCTTTATTAGTGTTATCGATAAGTTTTGCTGTAGAAACGGTGTTTCCGTGATTTATTTTATCTGAGATACCCTTCTTAGCACGTTCGAAAAGTTCCATTTTATCTTTTATCTCTTTAGATTCAAATAAAATTTTCGATTGTTCTTTAACGACATTCGTATCTGCCATTGCCGTTACCGGTGCTAATAATAAGCTCATCATTACTAACGCCATCAACATAGTCTTTAGAAATTTTGTCATTCACAATGACCTCCTTTAATAAATGATAATCCGTAAGTTCTGTAAGTACAGGGACAGATGCTAACCAATGCTAGTTCATTCTTATAGCCCTCCTTTCTAAAAATATTATTCTAGGTCTTACACCATATAGAGTAACTGAGTACATATTTTGGTTACATCTTTTCGGAAAAAACGTTGAAATATTTTTAGAACTCCTTACCTTGAGAGAGGGGGAGATGCTATCTCCAATAATGATACACTAAATTTCTTGACTTTTCAGTTATCTTATATAAAAGATTTAATGAAATAAAGCCGGGGTTAACCCCGGCTTACGCTGATTCCTCTTTTTTGCTTTTCTTCGTCTTTTCGGCGGTGACCAGCAGGGGTTCCTCTTTCTTGAGGATCACATCCCGGGTCACGACGCATTTGGTGACATCCGTACGCGAGGGC
>JBLNCU010000106.1:0-5224 GCA_050260935.1 Bacillota bacterium | reverse complement strand
GCTCAGTGCATTCTCGCAGAAGAAGAATCTTATTGACGATCATCAAGTTAAGGTTGTTTTAGATAATGAATTCGCTACTTGAGGATAGAGGGTTAAAACCCTCTATCCCCGGTATGTTTATTTGAGAAACTTGCGGTAATTTAATGGGAGAAGCGACATTAGTCTTTTATTTCACTGATTCAGGAAATCTATAGGATATATATTTCTTATTCCTGGAATACTCCTATGGGTAACAGGTGTAATTCAATTGCTAATCGAATTTCCAAAGGGGAAATTGATTACAACTGGAGCATATAGTATTGTCAGAAATCCTATTTATTCAAGCTTTTGTTTTTTTATTCTACCTGCTATATCATTACTCACTTTAACTTGGGTATATTTAGTTGCTGCAATCGTTTTATACATTGGAGTTGTCATTTTTATTAAGAAAGAAGAAGAGCAACTGAAAGAGGCATTTGGCAGGGATTATGAAAATTATTATTTGGAAGTGGACCGGATGATTCCTTTTAATATTTTTAAAACAGGTAAAATTAATAAGGAGAGAATAACGCGACACCTGTTAACATTTGGTATTTTGGCTGCGGTTTTCTATTTGGCCTCTGACTTTATTTGTGCTATTTCTTATCAAGGTTATAGTTATTATGATCAAGCTATAAGCGAATTATCAGCGATTGGCTCTCCCTCAACAAGTTTGTGGAAAACCCTAACGGTATTATTTAGTCCGCTTGTAATCTTATTTGGAATAGGTGTAACCTTATTTTCAGGTAAAAAATTATTGTTAAAAATTACTGGGCTTCTATTAGTGTTATGGGGTATTTCAGGGTATGCGTGGTTATTCTTTCCGATGAATATGCGAGGTAATATTGGGTCAGTATCCGATACAGGGCATCTGATTCTTTCAGGATTTACCGTGTTATTACTGGTAGCCATTATTGCTTTTGGTTCTGGCGTTGCGGGGAATAAGTTTAGAGTATACTCATTTATTACAATTGCTTTGATGTTGATTTTCGGATTTTTAGTTGGAAAAATGGCGCCCTTAGTTGCGGCCAATGAACCGACCCCATGGATGGGAATATATGAAAGAATTAGTGTATTCGCTCCAATGATTTGGATGTCCATCCTTGCAGCTGTTCTTTTAAAGACGAGTAATGAGAAAAGGTTAAAAAATGATTAATATTCCGGGGGCGAACTGCATATAACAGCGGCTATGCGGTTCGGGCGGATTCCCGTCCTCTCCCGAATTGCCCCGCGCTACGCTTCGGGCAACTTCACATGCAAAACCGTTAATCGCCATAGCCTTCAAATTTAGGCCGTTATCGGCCAGACGCAACTCCAAAGGACTATGCTGCTCTCCAAGCCGAATTGGAGCAGAAAGAGAGAGCCCACGCTGATCTTATCGTCGAGTATACAATTTTAAAAAAACGACAAATAGGGTTTCAAGATAAGTTCACAGGACGGCATATCTATGGCGTATAGCGTCAGGCCTTACTTGATCTCGTTTCCAAAGGTATTACCAGCGGGTTATCCCAAAGTCGCGTTTGCGAGATCCTCCAATTGGATCTTCGCAGGCTGCAACGTTGGAAAAGAAGGTTTTGAGCCTAAAGATAAAAGATTTGGAAATCATTATTTTAGGAGGGCATAGGAATGAGGGAAAGAACGCTTGCAATCTTTGGACATATTTGTATCATAGGTGGATGTTATTTAGTGGCTTGGGGAATGAATTTATTACCCGTAAGTGATCCAACACCATTAGGAATACTCTCAAGGCCATTATTTTGGGGTTTGTTTTCCATATTTGGAGGAATTTGCGCTAACATGCATTCTTCGTGCCAATGTGTCCAATCAAAACAAAAACATCTTTGCAAAGCCGGTTCAAATGAAAATATATCAAAGTAAATTAGAAAAGATCCTTAAAACTAGATTTTTATGAATGTATACCTAAAATAAGTGGTTAAAAGCGTTGCAGATCATGAATTTGAATGCATGCCTAAAGAAGATAATCCGAAAAAACTGTTTAAAAACTCTCAATGAGCACTTAAATCAGATGAATCTGAGGGATAGTTTGATCGGTAGGCCGACCAGTCAACCTTCCATGATTCGGCTGTCGTGTGGGGGCAATTGAAGGTGAGATCTGTCAATGGCAATTGAAAATTTACTCTTTATGGCAAATGAATTTTCACCCACCCCGGCAGAAGGATACCCAACACGTCGTTTTCGTAATTTGGGGGTTAAAATAGGAGCTTTGGAATAAAATAAAGCCGCCGATGTAAAATGTTTAACTGTGTTAGAGCGAGGTTAAATTATAGTAACAAAGCGAAAAATTTTTGCCAATAAAGGAGGATCTATGTGAGTTATCGCGAAAAATAATTGTCGGGTATATATATTACCAGTTTATTCCAACCTTTTACGAAGTGCAACCAATTGTCTTACCGGAAAGTGTACCCGCTTTAAACGCACTTTCTTGTAGAAATAAAATAGGAGGTAGTCTTTAATGGCAAAATACGTCTACTCTTTTGGCGGCGGCAAAGCCGATGGCAACGAATCAATGAAGAATTTGCTAGGTGGAAAAGGCGCCAATCTGGCCGAAATGGCCGGTCACCAAAATCTGCGGTTACCGGTTCCCCCCGGTTTCACCATTACTACAGAGGTCTGTACTTATTTTTACAATAACAACATGCAATATCCCGCTGAACTTAAAAAAGATGTGGAAAAGGCGCTGGCTGAAGTTGAAAAATTAATGGGGAAAAAATTCGGCGATCCTAAAAACCCGCTTTTGGTTTCGGTCCGTTCCGGAGCCCGCAAATCTATGCCCGGTATGATGGACACCGTGTTAAACGTTGGACTAAACGACGTAACGGTTCAGGGACTGATTGAGCAAACCAAGAATCCCCGTTTCGCTTATGACGCTTACCGCCGGTTGATTATGATGTATTCGGACGTAGTCATGGAGAAGGCCGCCGGTATTGAACCCAAAAACGGTAAAGGGATCCGGAAGATACTTGATGAGCGGTTGGAAGAGATAAAAAAGCAAAAGGGTTACAACAGTGATACCGATCTTACGGTTGATGATCTAAAACAATTGGTGGCGGAATTTAAGCAAATGGTGAAAGAGGTTATCGGCAAACCGTTCCCCGAGGAACCTCAAGAACAACTATGGGGCGGCATCGCCGCTGTCTTCATGAGCTGGAACGGAAAGCGGGCGGTTGAATACCGCCGGATCGAAAAGATTCCTGATGACTGGGGCACCGCGGTCAACGTCCAATCGATGGTCTTTGGCAATATGGGCGATGACTCCGCCACCGGGGTGGCATTTACCCGTAACCCCGGCAACGGTGAGAATCATTTTTACGGCGAATACTTGGTCAATGCTCAAGGCGAGGACGTGGTCGCCGGTATCCGGACCCCTGGACCCATCAACGATTATTCCAAAAACGAACAAAGTAAAAACCTGCCGACTTTGGAACAAACAATGCCCCAGATTTATAAAGAACTCGACGATATCCAAAAACGGCTTGAAAAGCATTATCATGACATGCTGGACATCGAGTTCACCATCGAGAAGGGCAAGTTATTCATGCTGCAGTGCCGTGTAGGTAAACGTAACGGCGTGGCTGCCGTCCGTATGGCCACTGAGATGTATAAAGAAGGTTTGATCGACTCCAAGACGGCGGTAATGAGGGTAGCCCCCACCCAGTTGGTCGAACTGCTGCTGCCGATGCTTGATCCTATTGCTGAGAAAAATTTCAAAGCGATTGCCAAAGGTTTACCCGCCGGACCGGGCGGCGCTAAAGGCCGGGTTGTCTTTACCAATGAAGACGCCGTTGCCTGGGCGGCCCGCGGTGAAAAAGTAATTTTGGTCCGTGAAGAAACCTCTCCCGAAGATGTCGACGGCATGCATAAAGCTCAGGCTATTTTGACTTCCAAGGGCGGAATGACTTCCCATGCCGCTTTGGTAGCCCGCGGCTGGGGCAAATGTTGTGTAGTCGGCTGCTCTGATATTGAAGTTGTCGGTAAAACTTTTAAGACCAAGAGCGGAGAGGTGGTCAAAGAAGGCGACTGGATCTCTCTGAACGGTACTAAAGGTTTGGTTTACAAGGGCGAGTTGCCGCTGGTCGATGCGGATCTGGAGCATAACCAGGCCTATCTTGAGTTGATGAAACTCTGCGATGAACATCGAACTCTCAAAATCAGGACCAACGCCGACAATCCGAAGGATGCCGCCAAAGCGGTGCAATTCGGCGCTGAGGGCATCGGTCTTTTCCGCACCGAGCATATGTTTTACGGCGAGGGCAGTGATAAACCGCTTTTCTTGCTCCGCAAGATGATCATGAGCAAAAATATAGAGGAACGCCGAGCAGCTTTAAAAGAACTCTTCCCGTTTGTGAAGGGCGATATCAAGGCTACCATGGAAGTACTCAACGGTCTGCCGATTACCATTCGCCTGCTTGATCCGCCGCTTCATGAATTTGTGCCGCATTCCGAAGAGAAAATCGCCGCTCTGGCTAAAGATCTGAAAGTCAGCGTGGACGAAATCAAGAAACGCGGTGAAGACCTGAAAGAGAACAACCCGATGCTCGGTCATCGCGGTGTGCGGCTGGGGATCACTTATCCGGAAGTATCCGAAATGCAGTTCCGGGCCATTCTGGAAGCTGCCGGAGAACTGATTAAAGCTGGAAAGAAAGCTTTCCCGGAGATTATGATCCCAGTTACCTGCACAGTCAATGAATTAAACGATCAGAAGAAGATACTTGACAAAGTCTACGAGGAAGTCTGCCAGAATCTGGGCCTAAAAGAGATTCCCTTTATGTTCGGCACCATGATCGAGATTCCGCGGGCCGCTTTAACCGCCAATAAAATGGCCGAAGTCGCGCAATTCTTCTCATTCGGCACCAACGATCTCACCCAGATGAGCTTCGGCTTCTCCCGTGACGACATCGGAAGCTTCCTTCCGGATTACCTTGACAAGAAGATCCTGAAGGATGATCCCTTCCAGACCATTGACCAAGAAGCGGTCGGTGAATTGATTAAATTCGGAATCGACCGCGGCCGCAGCACCCGCAAGGACCTGAAGGTTGGTATCTGCGGCGAGCATGGCGGTGATCCCGATTCCGTCAAGTTCTGCCATCGGGCTGGAATGAATTATGTTTCCTGCTCGCCATTTCGGGTGCCGATTGCCAGGTTAGCCGCAGCTCAGGCTAGTGTGGAAAAATTATAATCCTTAAAA
>JBLNCU010000105.1:0-6121 GCA_050260935.1 Bacillota bacterium | reverse complement strand
GGAGTATGTATGGCCGGATAGAGAATGGACAATAATCCCGATATTCATAATTAATTCCTCCCATAATTTGGATTGACATAATCTATTATAACGGTTGGGAGGGCGGGTGTAAACCAGCTAAATATTTTATTTAACCGCGAATGACGCGAATGGCCGCTAATACAATATTAGTTTCAAACAGTGTATCATGGGATTATATGACTATCAATTCGCGTTCATCAGCGTTTATTGGCGGTTCAAATTGCATTTAGGCAAATTTTAAAACGTCCTTGTTGAAGTTGGGGTCGCTTTTAAGGCCCGAAGACGGATCCCCTACCCTGGTAGGGAGATCGCCTTTGCCGCCGATTAAGCCGAATAGTTTTCTTTATATAAAGGATGTAAAACCGTATTAAGTCCGGAAATAATCAAGGCGACGGCAAATGAAAGCCAAAATGCGGGGATACGCATCCCGGGCAAGAGGGTATCGGTTAGCATTACCATCCAGGTGTTCAGGATCAGGGTAAACAGGCCCAGGGTGATAAAGTTAATCGGCAGGGTTAACATGAATAGCGGCGGGCGAAGTATTAAGTTCAGCAAGGCCAAGATAAGGCCGGCCCAAATGATGATATCGGGAGTATCTAATTTAATGGCCGGGAAAAGCCGGGCGGCAATGAAGAAAGCGGTTATGTTGGCGATTATTTGGATGATTAACTTTCGCATGTACGGTCCTCCAAAGATTCAGGATTTAAAAGAAATCGATATATACTCTTTCATTACCATGTTCCACTTCCACCATTCGCCACCGGCCGAAGCGGCGCAGCTCATCAATTAAGCCCCGGCAGGCACGGGGTAGTTTGGCGAGCCGCATTGGGGAAGAATCAGGCGGGTTTGAGCGCCCGGATTTGGCCAGCCAATCGCTTTGGGAGACAAGATGAAGCTTTTCGGTCCACCGGGGGCAGAATTTTTCACCCAGCCAGACCAAGGAGGCAACGGCGTCTAGGGTTTGGTCCAGCAGGAACAGGGGGATCGGAATCGATAATCTGACCCTCCCCGACCTGACCCGCACCAGCATGAAGAGACTGCGGTATTTAATCAACATAGACTTCCACCTTAACCCGCCCCTCATCTGGATCGTTGATGTCGATATCAACCAGTTTGCCGTCGCTCAGCCCCTGTTCTATCAGGCTCAGCAACTCCTCGAAATTGATCTGCGAGAGGTCGATTCCTTTCTTCTCCATTTCCAGGCGGGCTTCTTCCGGGATAAACTTCATCCCTATTCCGGCAAATTTGGAAGCTACTTTAATCAAGCTTAACGGGACATTGACATTGACTTTGGTGGCGCCGGCGCTGTCGATCCGGACCCGTAAGAACCTCTTGCTTAACTGCGAAGGAGCAGTCGCCGGTTTTGGCTCCGGCTCATCTAGTGCTTTCAGCAATTCCAGGCCTTCGGCGGCGGAAAGTTTGCCGCTTTCGATCATTTCTAGAATCCTTAGTTTTTCGTCACTCATTTTTCTAATTCTCCTTTATATGGGTTGTTATTTGCCGGTTTTTCGCAGGCGTTTGGCGGCCTCATCGGCGGTGATTTCCCCTTTTTCCAACGCGCTTAAAATCTGGCGGCGCTGTCCCTGTTCTTCCTCGATGAAGGACTGGTCGACCCGGTAACCTAAAGCCTCGATAGCTTCGTCAAGCCGGTTCCGGACTGTCGGGTAGGAGATGTTCAATTCTTTCTCCACATCTTTGATATTGCCGCGGCATTTGATAAAAATCTCGATAAACTCCCGCTGTTCGTCGGGGAGCTGACAAAACTTGCAAGTGCGGAAGTCGCCCTCGATTTGGGTGGGGCAATGGGAACAACTGAGTTTACTGATGGTCAGTTCCTGGCCGCAGACCGGGCACCTGCCCGGGGCCTTATATTTGGCGGTAATCATTTAGATCTCCTTGGTCTTAATTTATCTATAGGTTATCATCCGGTATTAATTTTGTCAATATGAAAATTAAAATAATTAAACTTAAAATTAATTTTATTAATATGAGGCGCCTTTGGGATTAAAACCTAAGCCACAAAGGCACAGAGGCGCGGAGAATGGAGGTTTTTATACAATCATTATTTTCGGAGGTCTCAAGCGCCAAAAAGCAGTTTGGAAGTATCAAATGGCAGTTCCGAACTAATAATTGGAGGTTCTGAAGCACTAACTTGAACTTCGGAAGCAGGAAGTCGAGAAAGGCCAGAACAAACCGGTCATTTTTGATGATGTAGACATATCAATCGCCGTCGAAAAGGAGATTAACGGGGGAAAAGTGCCGTTACCGGTTGTTATTAGAAAAGTAAATGAAAAATCCATGGGAGAGATTTATCTTGAGATCAAAACCGCCGAAGAACAGGAGATAAAAGAGGAAAATGATTATATTCCGGGGGAAAACCAGTACAAATAGGCGATGAAGCTTTATCTCTCATTGCCGCAATTCATTGCATTGACCATCTGGAAGTTCATTTTAAAGAATCTTTTTAATAAAGAAAATGTCCGGGGCTGCTGTGGCGGCTTCCACCGGAATGATGGGCAATATCAGATGCTGGGCGCTACCGGGAAGTTTTCCGCCTGTATCATCTATTTTAAGATCGATTGTCAAGAAATCCGGAGTGGTTAAAAACCGGAGCGAAATCCGGGAGTATCTCCAGACGTTGGCGGCAATCGACCACGACTTTATTGACGGCGCCCCGGCAACCGGGTTTATATCCCGGTTAACAAAGCTTGTCGAAAGCGGGTATGGCCTAAAGGGGGGTCCCCGATGATAGCCCGGTCACGGCATGGAATATTGCAGTAGAAAAGGGGGTAATTTAAAGCGCACACCTCAGTTAAACGCCTCTGTCGGCGTCTTAACTAAAGTTTAAGCAAGGAAAAGCCGACAAAAGTCGAAGGGGGTGTTTTCATGTTGAATCTGTTTAAAAATCTATTGAAGATTCGTTTTAAAAAAAAGAGGGAAACCATTGACACCGAATATTTAATTCAAAATGAACAAAGAGCGGTCCGGTGGGCGATATTCTATTACATCATCACCATGATGCTCGGGTATTTGGCGGCAGCCGTGAATGCTTACCGGAACGGATTCAATTTATGGAATAACTTTTTAATGGCAATTGTTTTTACGGGAACTATGGGGTTCTGTTACTATTATTTCAAAAGACACCCCCAATCCAAAATGACCAAATACCTTCTAATGTTTTCAGCCAATATTTATCAGTTCGGATTGGTTCTGGCCACTCATGGAGCGAATAAGGAAGTCTATTTAATTACTTACGTGCCGGTGGTTTTAAGCGGTGTGTTTTATAAGCCCGGATTTGTAGTTATCAACACTATCATGGCGGTGTTGTTTTCAGTCGCGGTCCACATGGTTTTTCCTCAATTATTGCCCGGGGAATATCTGGTCAATATCTTGTCGATCCGGTTAATGATCTTAATTTTTTTAACTATTACCGTATGGTATGTCTGTAAAAACTCCTGGAACATGCTGTTAAGAATCAGCCATGAGTCAAACGAAGCTGTTAACCGGAACCGGCAACTGAAACAGTTATTACTGGAAATCAACGAACAATCGCAGGCGCTGTTAAGCGCCAGCAACGACCTGAAAGAATCGGCGCGGGAAACCGGAAAGTCCGCCAGCCAGGTCGCCCAGGCTATGGAAGACCTGGCTAAAGGCTCTACCGACCAAACCAATCAGATTAACCAGGCGGTGGAAATTATCAGTCAGCTCACGGAGATGGTCCGGAAGGTTTCCGGGGATACCGATAAAATTGCTGATTCTTCCAAAAAAGTGGCCGGTTCGGCTAAATTCGGCCAGCAAGCTACGCTTGGCATGGCTAAGGAGATCAACGAAATCTTTTATTCCTCGGAAGAGGTCGGCAAGGTTGTTGATGAATTGAGTAAGACCTCGAGTGAAATTAGTGAGATTACGGCGATGATCGGCAATGTCGCCGAAGAAACATCACTGTTGGCTCTTAATGCTTCAATTGAGGCGGCCCGTGCCGGCGAACACGGTAGAGGATTTGAAATTGTGGCCAAACGCACCGGAAAACTGGCGGAACAGACTAAAAAGGCCACCGATATGATTGAGAAATTAACTTTGCAGATGAAACGGCGTACCGAATCCGCGGTAACAGCCATTCAAAAGGAGATTCTAAAAGTGGAGTCCGGTAAAAACCTGGCCTCCAAAACCAATGTTCTTTTCGAAGAGATTTTTGAATCACTAATGCAGAACTTAAGTCAGATTGAGGCTGTGACCAAATTTGCCAGACAGATGGCGGAAAAGAATGAAAATGCCATTTTGGCCATTACCTCTGTCGCCGCGATTAGCGAAGAAAGCATGGCCGGCACCCAGGAGGTTTTGGCAACCAGTGAGCAGCAAAGCGCCATGGTTCAAGAAGTAACCGCTTTAGCCGAAAATCTCTCCCAGATCGCCGAAAAGTTAAAGCAATCAGTGGCTGTCCTAGAAACTGATTCTCCTGAAGATTCCCTAAAGGTAACTCATTAACAAGTCACTTGTCAACACCAGTAAAGATGCGG
Source organism: Bacillota bacterium (assembly GCA_050260935.1). Classification (GTDB taxonomy): domain Bacteria; phylum Bacillota; class UBA4882; order UBA8346; family UBA8346; genus UBA8346. The sequence continues at coordinate 1,583 of JBLNCU010000105.1, read as the reverse complement.
ATTCGGTGGTCAGAAACATTTCCTACGAAATCCGGGGCGGATGGTCGCAGGGCGGAACTTCAAGATCCTCCAAAATGTCAGACCACTCCCCGGCAAAACAGTGAAAAATCTCATCATTCCCCGCATGAAAATGAAGCGGGACCTTTCGGTCCGCCGGAATGTGGTATACATTGACAACTATTCCGGCCTTAATTTTGTCTAACTTCATGATACTCCTAAATCAAAAAGGACAGGTTTTAGTATACCCGGTAAACAGCGGTCTATAAACCATGGTTCTTAATGCGGAAGCAGTTCAGGCAGCCGCATATTTAGGAAAAAGATGCGCATTATATATTAAACTAAAAAAAGCCATCGTTATTATTCTAATCCAGGAGATGATTAAAGAATGATTCCCGGAAAATCGCTTACGGTTTTAGAGCATGAAGGGGTGGTTACCATTACCGCTTAGGGTGGGGATGGACCGCATTTGGTCAACACTTGGAATAGTTATCTCAATATCAACGACGGCGGATATTTTTTATGCCCGGCGGGTGGCATGAATGAAACAGAGGCCAATATTGAAAAGAACAACCGGGTTAAAATTACGGTTGGAAGCAAAGAAATTAATGGCTTTCGTGGTAAAGGCGCCGGTTTTCTTATCGGGGGGAAGGCCTTCTTTTTAAAAGGTGGACCCAAATTTGGCTTATCAAACAAAGGGTCCCTTGGGCCAGGGCGGCCGTAAAGATTAATATAATTTCGGCCACTCAGACTTTATGCGGAGGAAAGAGAAGCAATGGATATAATTAAAATAGCTGATAATTTGTACTTATTTAGCAGCTTCGAAGGATCTATCAATTTATCCTTTAATCAGTTCCTACTGCTAGGTTCGGATTCTGTTTTGATCCATACCGGAAACCAGCAGCAAGCTACAGAGTTGGCGCCAAAATTACCGCAGATACTGGGTGAACGGAACCTATCCTATATTTTTATCTCTCATTTTGAAAGCGATGAGTGTGGAGGGTTAAAGACTATAATCGAAAGTTTTCCCAAAGCCAAACCGGTTTGCTCAGCAGTAACCGCACGCCAGTTAAAAGGTTTTGGCCTGGCTTCCGAAGTAATTGTCAAAGCCCCTGCGGAGAATTTAGAAACTGCTGATTATAAATTAAGTTTTATTGGTTACCCGTCGGAAATGCATCTTTGGGAAGGCTTGATGACTTTGGAGACCAAGAACGCCTTATTGTTTAGCAGCGATATTTTTATCCGCCGGGGAAAAGTGACAGAGCCTGTCATCAATGTAAACTGGCCGGAAGAGGTTCAAGGAATCACCCCGGAGCAGATTCCTTCAGCACCGGGTCTGGCAATGCTCCAAAAAACCCTGACAGATTTGCCGGTTAAACTGGTTGCTCCCGGGCATGGACCCTGTTTAAGAACCTAATTAACTAAATGTCTAAAAAAGAAGCTGCCCCATAGGGACAGCTTCTTTTTTGTACGCCCGGCATGGGCGTTGTCTATAGGGTGGAAGTCCCGAACGGGGGCTGGCGAGCGCCTACCGTTAGCAGAAGGCAAGGGTGTTAACCGTGAGGTTAAATCTGAAGGAAGCCGGA
>JBLNCU010000104.1:0-14900 GCA_050260935.1 Bacillota bacterium | reverse complement strand
GGGAGTTTGTTGCCGCTACCAAGGAAATTCAGGTTGGACGGCATCCTCAAAATCTGATTTTGTTGCGGGATCCCAAAGTTTCCCGCTTTCATGCGGTATTCTATTATAAAGGGGCCAGGCTGTATGTGGAAGATCTGGGCAGCACCAACGGCACTCGCTTAAATGGGGAGATTCTCTTAAAAAAAAAGCAGGTTTTCTCCGGCGATCAACTGAAATTAGGCGATACCGTGATTCAGATATCATCGTTTAAACCCGTATGATTAAAGATCAACCGACAGACTGTAGGAAGTGAGCACATGAAGATTGGGGCCATGACCGATAAAGGCCGAATAAGGGAACAAAACGAGGATGCTTATGGTTATAAGGATCATTTATTTGTGATCGCCGACGGAATGGGCGGGCATGAGGCCGGGGAAATAGCCAGCGCCATTGCGGTAGAGACTATTTTGGCGTCCGAAATAAGTCCGGATTTGGCAGGGAGTCTTCAAGCGGCGGTAAAAAAAGCCAACAACGCTATTTTGGCGGAGATCAACCAAAATGAGACCTTGGACGGGATGGGCACCACGGTGGCTGTTTTGTGGCTCGATACTGATCGGGCCTATGTCGCTCATGTAGGCGACAGCCGGATCTATCAATTTCACGGCGGTGATCTTATTCAATTAACGGCCGACCATTCTTTAGTGGCTGAACTGGTTAAAAACGGCAGCATTACTGAGGAAGAGGCTAAAATTCACCCGCAAAGGAATGTTCTGACCAGGGCTCTTGGAACAAAGGGGGAGCTGGACTTGGAGATCAACCTTTTCCAAGTCCATCAGGGAGATAAGTTTTTACTTTGCAGCGACGGGTTAACCGGAATGCTGGATGAAGCGGCCATCAGGAATTTAATGGCTTTACCTGAGGATCCCCAGGCAATAGCCGGGCTAATGGTTGCCAAAGCGAATGAAAATGGCGGAAGTGATAATATTACTGTAATTGTAATTGAAGTATAGAATTTTAGCAGGATTTATAGCCTTAGTGGCGAAGAACTATTACAATATGGCCTCAAAAAGTAAAGGTTTACTATTTTTAATGATGTGCGGCTTTCCAGTTAGTTTTTTGTATTAGAATCCATCTTGGCAAAAACTTTTGAATGCAATTTTAGTAATCAACCAGATTTTCTTTTTTTGCATTCATTTCTTATTTTCGGATAATCCAACCGGAATAGAGGTGGCAAAGTGACAGGCAAAATTTTTGGTAACCGTTACCACCTGCTGGAACAGATCGGTGAAGGCGGAATGGCTTTGGTATTTAAAGCTGAAGATACCTTACTTTACCGGACGGTTGCTGTTAAAGTTTTGCGGCCACAGTACGCCAGCGATATAGAGTTTGTGGAGAGGTTCCGGCGCGAAGCCAGGGCGGCCGCCAGCTTATCGCATCCCAACATCGTCAGTATCTATGATGTCGGTCAAGAAGAAGGCCTGGATTACCTGGTTATGGAGTATATTCCGGGAAACAACCTAAAAAATATCATTCGTCAACAAGCTCCGCTCCCGATTGACCGGGCGCTGGACTATACCCGGCAAATCGCCGAGGCTCTTCATCACGCTCATCAACGCAATATAGTCCACCGTGACATTAAGCCGCATAATATCTTAATTACCCCTGATGGCCTGGTAAAAGTGACCGATTTCGGCATTGCCCGGGCCATCAGCGCCAGTTCTTTTACCCAAGCCGGGGTGGTGGTGGGCTCGGTCCAGTATTCCTCCCCGGAACAAGCTAAAGGGGGAATAGTCGGTCCGCAATCGGATTTATACTCTCTTGGTTGCGTTTTATATGAAATGTTGACCGGGGAGGTTCCTTTTCAAGGCGATACCTCAGTCGCCATTGCCTTAAAGCACATCCAGGAAAGTTTCGTCCCCATCCAACAATTGCGGCCCGAGGTTTCGCCGTCGGTAAGTCTGATCGTTGAAAAAGCAACCGCCAAGGAGCTGGAGGAGAGGTATCCTTCGGCTTTGGCGATGTTAAAAGATATTACCCTGGCCAGCTCCCAAAGCAGCCGGGAGATAAAATTGCTGGATGATACCGACCTTCCTACTCAAGTATGGCGCAGGGTTGATGCTGAAAAACCGGAGCGGAGCGGGAGAAAGGCCTTATTCCTCTGGCTGTTGACCGGCTTGGGGACCTTGGCAATCTTGGCCTTTTTGTTTCTTTACTTTATCAATTTCCTCCTTCCCCCCAGACCGGAAGTGGCGGTACCCAATTTAGTGGGGCAGGATCTATCGAAAGCCAGGGAAGTCTTGAATCAGAGCAAGTTGAAGTTAAGGGTGGTAAACAGGCTTTATAATTCCAACTACCCGGCGGGTATGATTATATCCCAGAAACCTTCCCCTGGAACCGAAAAGCGGATTTATAGCGAGGTGGAGGTTGTTTTAAGCCGGGGGCCGCAGTTGGTAAGGGTTCCTGATTTAACCGGCAAAACCCAGATCGAAGCGGAGCTGGCTTTGGAAGAGGCGGGTTTAAAGCTGGGAGATATTCTAACAGTCAACCAGCCCGATAGCCCCGAAGGAACTGTGGTCAAACAACTACCGGCCGGTGAAACCCAAATTGAATGGGGAGCGAGCGTCTCCATTACCCTCAATGTGTTAAACGGAAATCTGGTTCAAGTCCCGAATTTTATCGGCCGGCCCTTATCGGAGGTCCGGGCGGAGTTGGGCTCCTTGGGATTGGTATTCAACCAAGCCACTCCAACTCAGAATGATATTTATCCGGAAGGGGTGGTCGTCGACCAGAAACCGGTGCCGTATGATAAAGTTGCTTTAGGCACGGCTATGAACTTCATCGTCAGCGCCGGACCGCATCCCCGATGATTGGAAAGAGAGGCTTTACGGATTGGCAATCGGAATGGTAGTTAGAGCGATAGCGGGTTTTTACTATGTTGAACCAGAACCCGGCGGCCAACAGGTGGAATGTTCGGTACGCGGCAGATTAAAACTAAGTTCGGAAGGTCTTTTGGTCGGGGATCGGGTTGAGTTTCTAAATAACGACGGACAAGGAGTTATAACCGGAGTCTTAAAACGGGAATCGGTTCTGAAACGCCCCTATGTCGCCAATGCCAATCTGATTGTCCTGGTTTTTGCCCATCAAAATCCGGATCCCGGTCCGCTTTTGATCGCCAAGTTTTCGGTTTTGGCGGCGGCTAGTGGAATTCCCTACTTAATTGTTTTTAATAAAACAGATTTGGTGACCCCCGGTAAAGCCGGAAAATTAAGCGGGACATACCGGGAATATGGGTACCGGACAATCTGCACCAGCGTGGTAAGTCATCTTGGGAAACGCACTCTTAAACAAGAACTTAAAGGAAAGATTGCTGTCTTTGCGGGCCCTTCCGGAGTAGGAAAATCGGCCCTGGTAAATTTGGTGGCTCCGGGATTGGAGTTGCGCACCGGCTCTCTGAGCGAGAAAATCGGCCGGGGGAAGCACACCACCCGGGAAGTACAATTATTAAAGACCGGTCCAAACAGTTACATCGCTGATACACCCGGCTTTTCCCAAATTAATTTTGATTTTCTAAAACCGGAGGAGTTGGCGGAATTTTTCCCTGATTTAAGTGTTTATCATGGAAAATGTAAGTTTAATACCTGTATTCACCTGAATGAACCGGGCTGTACAATTAAGAATGCTGTGGACAATGGAAAAATAAGCAAAGCCCGTTATGAAACATATATAGAGTTGCTTCAGGAAGTAAAAAACAACTGGGACAACCGTTACCGTTAGGAGAAGAAACATGGCGGAACTGGCAGCTTCGATTTTAAACTGTAATTTGGCCAACTTGGAACAGGAAGTGAAAAAAATAAGCCGGGCCGATTGGCTTCATCTTGATGTGATGGATGGCCATTTTGTCCCCAATCTGACCTTCGGACCGATGTTTCTACCGGCGCTGCGCCGGGTGACGAACCTGCCGGTGGAATCCCACTTGATGGTCGACAATCCCGAATTTTTGGTTCCTTTATACGCCAAGGGGGGCAGCAAACGGATTATCGTCCATGCCGAAGCAGGTAACCACCTGCACCGCTTGATACAACAGATTAAAGAATTGGGGTGTGAGGCCGGTTTGGCGTTAAATCCGGCGACACCATTAAACTGTTTGGAATATTTGCTTGAAGATTTGGATCTGGTGTTATTGATGACGGTTAACCCGGGTTTCGGGGGGCAAAAATTAATCCCGGCAATCATTCCCAAGATCAAACAGTTAAAAGAATGGATAACTGTGCGCAACTTAAGCTGTAAAATCGAGATTGACGGAGGGGTAAACCGGGATAATGCCCGGAATACAATTGAGGCCGGGGTGGATGTTTTGGTGGCCGGAACCTTGATCTATCACGATCCGGATCCCGCGGCGGCGGTTTTAAAACTTAAAAGTATCATTGGTTAGAGGGGGTAATTCCACTGTCATTTGAACATATTGATTCATTTGTGAAAGCGGCTTATTCGGTAATAGAGACAATGCTGAATCCTCATGTCGAAGCGGGAAAACCGTTTTTTAACGATGAGCCCCTGCAAAAGTACGAAGTATGCGTACTGGTCGGAGTGCTTGGCGATCTGCAAGGACAGGTTATTTGCGGTATGACTGCCAAGACAGCGACAGCCATTATCTCCCAGATGTTGGGGATGGAAGTTAAAGAGATCGACCAAATGGGGGAGAGCGCCATTTGTGAGTTGAAAAATATTATCGTGGGGACCGCCAGCACCAATCTCTCTTTGGTGGGTTATAAATGTAATATTACCCCGCCTCTGTTTTTAACCGGGGGGATTATTCCCGAATTTCTAAAACATATTCATACATCATTGGCGATTCCCATTAAGACGCCATTTGGCGAAGTGGACATCAACCTGGCCCTCCGCAAGGATGAAATATAAAGCTAACAATTTTTGCCAACAGTTTGGTGTTACCGCTAGGAAAGAAGACCATATTTCCTATTGAGTTTGTAAATTTTGGGTATACTTTCCGCGAGAGGTGGAGTTTATGTCGGAGTCAACCGAAGTGACCAGAAGGTTTTCATCTAAAGACGAGACCGTCACGGAAGTAGGTTTGGTTTTGCGTGAGGTCTGTCTGGCATTGAAAGAAAAAGGCTATGACCCGTTGGATCAGATTGTCGGCTATTTACTATCCGGTGATCCTGCTTATATCACCAGTCACCGTAATGCCAGAGTTTTGATTAAACGGCTGGCCCGCGACCAGATACTTGAGGAATTGGTTGCATCCTATCTTAAAAAGGAAGGAATATGTTAGAGATCCCAGCCCGCCGACAGGTACTTTAAAATCCATTGGCTGCCTGTTGTTCTAAAATTTCCCGCGGTTCCATAGTTTAAATGAGAGAGTCTTCTTAAAAAGGAGTGGGAAGATGTCTCTATTGCTGGGAACCGAATTAAACGCGGCCTTAAAAAATTTCTTCGAAAAAAGGCTCAATACGGTGATTATCGCCACCATTGATAAAGATTGCCGGCCTCACACGGCGCCCTTCAATTATCTGACTGTTTATGATTCCAAGCATCTACGGGTTGTTATCTCCAAGTTTCATCAAACCTATCTAAATATTGTCGAGAATGTTTATGTGGCTGTAGCGGTGCTTGATGAAGGAGATCTGGCCGTTTGTATCAAAGGGTTGGCTCATGTAATCAAAGAATCGATGGCGGTGGATTGCAATCTGGTAATCGTGGAGATTGAGATTCTGGAAATCCGCAAGGATAATTCAACCGATTTCTTCGTTACCCAGGGTGTGCGGATTAGGCATAAAAACGAACCCAGTCTTTATTATTCTAGGAAGATCTTTCAGGAATTGACTCAATTTGAAACTGGGAATAAGTAAATAACATTAAAAACAGGAAAAAACAGAGAAACGGCGAACTCTGTATTCCAACAAAATAGAATTCTAAATCCTTTTTTATTTTTGTTGAGGAGTGCCTATATGCGCAAGTTAACCTTGATAATGACGGTAATCGGGCTTAGTATAATGATTTTGGGATTCTCCGGAAAGTTGCCCTCACCGGTTGAAGGAGTCTATCCGCTGAAATTAAAGACTTTAACCCTGTTTGACCTGGATCCGAAGAATTTGCCCTTATTTTGGAACAGCGCCGAGTTGACTGATTCCAAACCGGATAGTATCGAGGTGGATGGGGTTGATTATCAAGATTTCAGCGAGGTGAAATTCGGATTTTTCCGGCTGGGAAACAGTGAAATCAAAGTTTGGTTTCTAATGGCCAGGAACAATTCAAACTTCTGGAATGAAGTATACATCGATGAGAATTTGGATTTTAAGATCACCAAAAAAGAACGGGTTAAGAGTTTTCAAACTAATCAAGGAAGACAATTCGGCGCCGTCGCGCTGGAAGCCTTTTCTATGATTCCCGTCTCTGTCAGGGTCGCCTATAAGGGAATCACCAAAGAATATACGCAAGACTTGTATTTCTTCATATCCACCTTATCTCTTACCAAGAAAGAGGCCACTGATGTGATTGCCCGGGTGGCGGATGCCAGTTTTTTGGAGGGCGATCTCCGGGTTGACAACGGCAAAGAAAAAAGACTGGTTAAATTTAGAGTGCTCGATGCCGACAGTAACGGCTGTTTCAATGATTACGGGAAAGACGTTATTTTTATGGATCTGAACCAAGACGGCTATTTTCAAAAGAGTGAAAGCCAAAAAATGGCTGAGTTTTTCGATTCTGCCGGGAATGAAAAGGAACGAAAACAGCTCCGGCTCAATCTGTTGCCTTTTTCCTTAAAGTTGGCGGTAACCGGAGTCACGGACGAATTTGATTTAGCGCAATTGGAGCCGGAATCGCCCCCGGAGAAAGAGGTCAAAGAAGGGCAAGCGCCGGCGGATGATAACCCCGATCCCGGCCGGAACAATCAAGCGGAACCGGACAAGTCGGGGGAGTAAGGCCGGCAAAGTTAGTTTCCATACAAAAACCGCCAATTAAGCGGTTTTTTCATTACGGAGCCTGGCTCTGATAAAAAGGGATAAAAACCATACTAAATGTTTGGAACAAGCGAATTGCTAAAAAAATACTAGGATTCAGGATGCACTTATGGTACTATATGTGAGAAACGGAAAACTTTAAAGGTTACAGGTGGTTAAATTGGCTAGAGTTCTTTATGTAAGCACCCGCAATAAACAATACGGAGTTACCGCCGCCGAGGCGATCCGGCTGGGAATAGCCCCGGATGGAGGTTTATTCACTCCCGCCGTGATACCGGTTTTTACAACGGCCGAGTTGATGAAGTTGGCGGCCGGATCTTATCAGGAAATCGCCTTGGCGGTAATGACCCGGTTTTTAACAGAGTACGAGCCCGGCGAGTTGCGTAAAATGATCGGGGCCGCCTACGTCTGTCCCTTAAAATTCGACCATCCGGAAGTAACACCCCTTCGAAAACTGGCTGAAAATCAGTATTTATTGGAACTATGGCATGGGCCAACCTGCGCTTTCAAGGATGTGGCCTTACAATTGCTCCCTCATTTAATGACCAGGGCCAGCTTATTGACTGATGACTCCCGGGAAATCGTTATCCTGGTCGCCACTTCGGGCGATACCGGGAAGGCGGCCCTGGAAGGCTTTAAGGATGTGCCCGGGACACGGATTATTGTCTTCTTCCCCGAACAAGGCGTCAGCGAGATTCAACGTCTGCAAATGGTGACTCAGGAAGGGCGGAATACCATGGTGGTTTCGGTTCGCGGCAACTTTGACGACGCCCAGAACGGAGTAAAGCGGATCTTTACTGATCCCGGATTGGCCGCTAAATTGGAAAGGGAAAAGATGGCCTTTTCATCGGCCAACTCAATTAACTGGGGCCGGCTGGCCCCGCAAATAGTTTACTATTTCTATGGTTACTTTCAACTTTGCCGGCATAAAGCGGTCCGTTTGGGGGAGCCAATCAATATCACCGTTCCCACCGGAAATTTCGGCAACATTTTAGCGGCTTATATCGCCAAGCAAATGGGGCTGCCGGTGTGGAAACTGATCTGCGCCTCCAATTCCAATAACGTCTTGACTGATTTCCTTAAGGATGGAGTCTATGACCGGAACCGCAGCTTTTATAATACTATCTCCCCGTCGATGGATATTTTAATCTCCAGCAATCTGGAGCGTCTTTTGTATTACCTTACCGGCGGCGACGACGCGGCGGTTAATGAATGGATGTCCCAGCTAAAAACCACCGGCCGCTACCGGGTCGACCCGGCCACCGCCGGGAAACTGGCCGCCGAGTTTCGGGCCGGATTTGCCACCGAGCCGGAGACTATGGCCGCCATTCGCAAGGTTTACCTGGAAAACCGGATGATTATTGATCCCCATACGGCGGTGGGGGTGGCGGTATACGAGCGTTATCTGGAGGCTGTTAGAGACCGGACTCCTGTTTTGTTTGCCTCAACCGCCAGCCCGTTTAAATTTAGCGCCAGCGTCTTACAGGCTATCGGCCAACCGGTTGAAGGAAAGTCTGAGTTTGCCCTCCTGGAGAAGCTGGGGGAGGTCTCCGGCCAGCCGGTTCCCAAGAGTTTGAGTGAGCTCTCCCGGAAAGAGGTCCGCCACCGTACAGTTTGCCGCTGGGAAGAAATGGGCACAATAGTTGAAAGGCTTTTAAGGTTATGATTTTCCAGGGATATGGAGCTGTGAAATGGCTATAAGCACTGTACCCGAATACTACCGTAATTTCAAGCTGGATGATTTTCAACAACAGGCGGTTTTAGAGTTAATGCAGGGAAATTCAGTTCTGGTTTCCGCCCCCACCGGGGTGGGCAAAACCCTAATCGCCGATTACCTGATCGACCAGGCGATTGCCAAAGGCGACCGTATAATCTATACCGCCCCCATTAAAGCGCTCTCTAATCAGAAATTCAAGGAGTTTAAGGCCCTTTACGGAGCCGAGCGGGTGGGGATCGTCACCGGCGATGTGGTAATTAATTCTGAAGCGGACATCTGCTTGATGACCACTGAGATTTTCCGGAACATCCTCCATCAGGACCGTCAGAGGTTGGCTGGAATTTCCCATATCGTCTTCGATGAAATCCATTATCTTTCTGATGAAGACCGGGGCACGGTTTGGGAGGAGTCAATCATTTTCATGCCCGGGGAGATGCGTCTCCTTGGTCTATCAGCCACTATTCCCAATGCTTATGAATTGGCCTCCTGGATCAGCGAGATCAAGGGGCACCGGGTCTCGGTAATCCGCAAAGAAGACCGGGCCGTCCCTTTGGAACACTATATTTTCGAGAAACATCTGGGTGCCACAGACTTAAAGTCCCTGTTGAACTATAAAAAGCAGCTGGAGGAGAGGGAAAACTTCTACTTAGGCGACAAACGGGAGTGGGAAACCACCCATCTCGATCTAATCAAGTTTATCGCCAAACAGAGAGGTTTACCCTGTTTATACTTTGTTTTCAGCCGCAAGATGTGTGAAGTGAAAGCCCAGGAATTGAGTTTTCAGAAGAGTTTTCTGACCGAGGAGGAGTCCAACCGGGCGGAGGAGGTTTGTGACCGCTTGATTCAAGAATACGGGCTTGGCAGTTTGAAAACGGCCATTCAAGCCCGGACATTATTGCGGAACGGGATCGGCTATCATCACGCCGGGCTTTTGCCCGGGATTAAAGAGATGGTGGAGACTTTGTTTGGAATGGGTCTGGTGAAAGTGATGTACGCTACCGAAACCTTCGCTGTGGGTATCAATTATCCGGTGAAGACCGTCTGTTTTGACAGCCCCTCTAAGTTTGACGGGGTAACCTTCCGGCCCATGACCAACCTGGAATATTTTCAAATGGCCGGACGGGCCGGACGCCGCGGTATCGACACCCGGGGGTTTGTCTATATATTATCCGATCTTCGCAACTTGCGCCCCGATGAATACCCCAGCACCAACCAGGATGAGATTGAGGAGCTCAAAAGCAGGTTCAACCTATCCTACAACTCAGTTTTGAATCTGAACCGCAACCACGATCAGGAAGCGATTAAAGTAATTTTGAACCAGAATTTTGCCACCTTTCAAGCACGGAATGATAAACGGGAGTATGAGCGGGAGTTGGCCAATCACACCGAAAGGTTGGATAGTTTGTTCGCCGGTCTTTGCCAGGATCGGGAGAATCCTCAGTGCCCTATAGTGTATCAGAAACTCAGACATAAATTAAAGAAGAAGCAGCGCCGGTATAAATTTATTAAAGGCAGGGCCAGGACGGCCGTTGCCGCTGAGATTGAGGAGCTAAAGACCTACTTGGAGCGGATAGTCCCCAAAAATTGCCAGCCGGGGTTGCAAAAATCCTGCGAGGAGCAGATTCAGGTATGGGAAGAACTGAACCAAAGGGTGGCTTCGTTACAGGAAAAGTCTTCGCAGATTGTGATTACCGGCAGGTTCAACGATGATTTGGTGTTGAAAACAGAGATTCTCGAAGACCTGGACTATTTGAAGGACGGGGTGTTGCTGCCCAGGGGAGAGTTTGCGGCTCAAATATATACCCAGGAACTGCTAATCACCGAGCTTTATTTCAGCGGTTACTTTCATGAACTTGATCCCGACCAGCTAAACGCGGTTATGGTCGGCATTGATTATGAGCCTAGAAAGGGCGAGTTTTATCCAAAACAACTCCCTTTTGATCAAAAGCCAATCAAATCGACCATCCGGAATCTGGTTTACCGCTATGGCGTTGATGAAAGGGATGCGGTTTTCCACCCCAGTTTATCGAACCTGGCCTATCGTTGGAGTCAGGGGTGTAGTTTTGCCGAGCTGATCAAGGACAGTAACGTCCAGGAAGGGGATATTGTTCAGGCTTTCCGGAGAGCAATCGATATAATGCGTCAGATTAAAGCGGCTTGCGCCGGAGGGGACCAAAGTTTCGCCGCTAAAGTTAGGGATTGCATGGACCGGATGGATCGGGATCTTATCCAGGTTAATTTGTAATAAAAAATTACAGAATGGTGATTATTATGAAGAAGCTGGCCATTTTATTGGGAACGGTTTTATTGTTGCTCTTAGTGGCGATGCCTTGTTTTGCCGGAGCTTGGGAGATCCGGGGCGGTGACGAGGTCATCGAAGAAGGACAGGTCCTGGATGGTGATCTCTTGTTCAGCGGGGATCGCTTGGAGATCAACGGGGATATTAAAGGAGATTTGGTGGTCTGGGCCGGCCGGGTAGTGGTCAACGGCCGGGTGGAAGGAAGCGTATTGGGGTTTGTCTGGGACAAGCTGACTGTTAACGGGGTTGTTCAGGGAAGCCTCCGTGGTCTGGCCGGTGAGGCGGTAATTAACGGACAAATAAACGGCAGTTTGACAATGGCGGCGCTGACCTTAAACACCGGGAAAAATTCCTTGGTGGAGCGGGGAATATTGAGCCTTACTTCCCGGTTGTCCCTTCTGGGAACGGTGAATGGACCGGTGGATGTCAACAGCGTCCCGACCATTAAAATCGGCGGCCGGATTAACGGGGATCTAAAAACCCAGGGCGCCCCGATTACCTGGCGGACTCCAGTGGTCATCTCCGGCAAGGTTAATGATTATTCGGGGGTCTCAAGCGATCCGGCCAAGATTAAAGGAGTCATCATCGGGGGAGGTTATCATCTTCACCAGGAGAATACCGCCAATTCTCAGCTTTCCTGGGTTATGACTTTAGGCTCCGTTGTCTGGTTTGTCGGAAGTCTCTTGGCCACTCTAATCTTATTCAAGTTATTTCCCAGAACCTTCTGGGCGATAACAGACCCGGCGCCGGCCGTTTTCCGGCGGAACCTGCTCATCGGTTTAATCAGCTTTTTAGGAATGCCCTTGGCCGTGGCGCTTCTCTTTTTTACCCTGGCCGGCATCCCGCTAGCGATTTTGCTGGGTTTGGTTTACGTAATTCTCTTGCTGTTCTCCGGAATTCCGGTCAATCTTTGGTTCGGCAGGTTGCTTTTCAGGTCCCGCCTTCATCCAAGCCTGATGATTATCTTTGGCGGGTTGGCGCTGATGTTGATTAGTTTCATTCCCCTCATCAATCTGGTTTTTTCATTCGTAATGACGGGGCTGGGTTTCGGGATGATTATCGGTAATTTTAAACCGCAATTTGGGGATAAACGCCGGATGGATTTGGAGTTATAGTAGGGGGATGCGGATTCATAGCGGGAGGCGGGAAATATGCGGGAGTTTATCTATGAGACAGAAGATGTTTGCGCCAGCCGGATTTATCTCACCATCGACCGGGGAATTTTGATCAAGGCCATGTTCGAAAATGGCTGTGACGGTAATACTCAGGGGATTTGCAGGCTGGTTACAGGGATGCCGGTGAACGAAGTAATCCAACGGTTGGCCGGGATCAGTTGCGAAGGCAAAGCCACTTCTTGCCCGGATCAGTTGGCCAAGGCGTTAAGGGAATATTTAAAGGGTTCGGGCCGGTGATGTATCGTCTAGCGGCTCATTTTTTAGTCACGATAGTCGATATTTTTGCCGGGAAAACTCAAGCTACTTGTGGCTTAGGCCTTATTCTTAACCCAAAAAATTACAAAGACCTGTTCCTTCCCGGACCGCTTTGCAATATTATAAGTATGACAGCGAATCAGTCAACTTCCGGGAGGTGTTAGTCATGGGTTTTGATGGCGCAGGCATTGGCTTTGGCGGGGGTTTATGGATATGGTGGATTATTATCATTATTGTGATCTTCTTTTGCTTCTGCGGGTTTATTTAACAGGTTTTTAAAATAGATCCCAAAATAATAATAAAAGATTGAATAGTTTCAAACCCAACACAAGCCGAGGAAGGGTGCCCGTTTTTGCGGGTATCCTTTTTTATTAAACTAGCCACGGCGTGAAGACACAGGGGAAATTTTTCCGGGAGGCTTTTGTTATGTGTTTTAACTGTGACGGGCTCATTGGCCGGGTAGAGGTGGTAGTTATTGGATAAAAACTGGGGATAAAGTTTAAAAATAAGTGCTGGCGTACTTTTTTTGAAAACAGTTTAGTTTGGCGCTTCAGCTTGGAGTTTAGTTTTGAGCCGGTGGTAACGGTTCATTAGGTTATCCAGCTTGATGGCTGCGGTTAGGACTTCGCGGGGTCGCTGCAACCGAGGGTGTCCCGAAAACCTCGCGGGTTTTAGTAAGAAAATCAGTTTCGGGAAGTATTTCGGGTTTAACGCTTTCGCATTCGTATTCGGTTATTATCAATTATAATTAGCGCCCCGCTAAGTTCAGAATCAGGAATGTTATCTAAAAGTCGATTTATAGCTTTTTTGGTTTCTTCTACAGTGGTTGGCCAGACCCGTAAACGGATTACGCCATAAAATATACCTGTTGGGCGTAAGCGGAGATCGGCAAAGTCTTCATCAAATGTAATGACGATGGATTTATGCATAATAGCCCAATTAAAGATTTCGGCATCGGTTTTTTCGGCGAATCCAATTTCCGAGACGTGCCGTACTTGCCAATCAGTCCGTATGGTACGCAACCAAGCGGCCACCGGTAATGGCACGTTTTGATCAAGCAATATGTTAAGGGGTTGTTTATCCAAAGCTGACAACCTGTTCCTCGTCGATTACTTTAGCGGCATATTCCAAAGCAGCCTGCACATCTTCGGGGGTTAGTTCCGGATAAGATTCAATGATTTTGGTCATGGAGTAACCTCCGGCCATCATGCCTAGAATATTCCGCACCATGATACGGGTGCCGGTAATTACAGGTTTGCCGTTACAGATCCGGGGATCGGCGGTAATACGTTCCATAAAATATCCTCCTCTTAAGATTTGTCTACTTATATTATACCCTAAGATAATAAAATCAAGAATGGAATAGGCGAAATTTAGACGGATTGACCATGAATGAATTGTGGAGGTGGGGGTGATCTTTCAAGCCCGCTTATGGATTATCTCGTTATTTCCCAACTGCCAGGACCTGACCACGGGCGTGAATAAATAAAAGATCATATTTTATTAAAAGGTTTAGTTAAAGGAGTAGGTTTGATTACCGGCCCGTTTTGGCGTTGCCGGTTTTTTAAAAGCGGAAGAAATCCTTCCGTTTTTTTCATCATTGAAACATAAAAATTTTGCAGGAAAATACCGGCAAACAAGGAAATTCTAAATAACGGGGTGATCTTAATGGCAAAAAAGGATCGGATCATCCGTCTTTTGAATATGCTTCTACAGATTCAGATGGAGCCGGGGTTGACCGCGTTAGAGTTGGCGCGTAACTGCGGCATCGGGGAGCGGCAATGTTTCCGGGATTTACGAACATTACAGGACGCGGGGGTTCCGATTTTTTACGACCAGGGATACCGGATTATCGAGCGTTTCCGGTTAAGGGATGTCTGGTTTACGCTGGAGGAGGCTTTGGCGCTGATTTACGGTCTTAAGCTAGCCGAACGGCAACGGGGGTTGTTGAGGATACCGGCGGGTCTAAGGCTAAAATTGCTGGCGCTGCTTCCAAAGACACTAGGCGAGGAGATTGAAAACATCCGGCTTCGGTTGGACGTTTCCACCGGGACTGGGGGCGACTATTCGGATAAACAGCCAATCTTCCGCCTGCTAAACCAGGCCATTAAGTCCAACCGGATGCTACGGATGGAATATTATAGTTTTTCCCGTGATGCGTTAACCACCAGAGAGATCGAACCTTATCACCTGGTTTTTAGTGAAGGTTTTTGGTATCTGGTGGCTTTTTGTCATTTGCGGGGGGAAATCAGACTTTTCCGGGTTGATCGCATCCGCAATTTGGAGGAGACCGGAAAAAGCTTCGCTCTTCCGGCGGATTTTAGCTATGAAAAATATATGGGCGCGGCCTGGGGCATGGAACGGGGAGAGGAGTTTACTTTTAAGATTAGATTTAGCGGCGACGGGGCGCGGTATGTCCGGGAAACCCGGTTTCACCAGTCGCAGCGGATAACCGAGGAGGATGACGGCACGGTTATTTTTACCGCCAGGGCTTGCGG
>JBLNCU010000103.1:0-5660 GCA_050260935.1 Bacillota bacterium | reverse complement strand
AGCCAGAACGGGGAGACTATTTTCCGGGCGGCGCCTTCGTCTGTCTTTTCTAATCCATTTAATCCTATCAATCCTGTCTGATTTTTTTTACTTTTTAGACAACCCCATTTGATTTTGTTCTTTTCTCTTACTTAGGAAGTCGGCTCAAAGATTTACCTAAAAAATCTCCGCCTCCGGCCAAGTAATTCCTGGAGGAGTAATATCGCAAGCAAATCTTTTGCAATCAATCTTCTGCGAAACGGGGGGAAGAATTGATTCGCGTGGTATTTGGGATTATCATAAGCCGCTTGCGCATTAACGGCGTTTTGATTTTGCTCCGGGGAATTGGATGCTTGCATCTCTTCCGGATACATTTTCGCTACTTCATCATATACCCGGTCCAGCATCGGGTCAAACATACCTTGAGTCGGATAAGCGACGGACATGTCGTCCATCTCGGCGGCAACTCTACTGATTGTGGGTTGTATTCCGTAATAGTATGTATCAGACAATTGCACCGGCCGCGTCATCTCGGAACGATCCATTAGTTTATACCCCCATTCATTGGTCGAATGTTTTTAGAATAGTCTATGCCGGGACTTTCGATAGGTGAGCGCTTGGAAGTGTGATTATAGCCTAAATTGGCGCTTATGGCATAAAAAACCACCCGTTACTGGGGTATAGAGTCCTTAGGAAAGGATTTGCCGGAATCATCCTTTATATCAGTCAGTTTTTTATATTGCAACGGAGTATAGCCGACGGCATTCTTAAACTTCCGGATAAAATTGTTATAGTCGACGAATCCAACCGCTATACCGATCTCCGCCACCGGCAGGTTGGTGTTTTTCAATAATTCCTTGGCTTTATTGATGCGGTAGTTGATTAAATATTCATAAGGACTGGCGCCGGTGTGGTTTTTAAAGACCCTCAAAAAGTAGTATCTGGACATCAAAGCGACTCCTGTAAGATCATTCAAGGTGACCGGCTGCTGATAGTTTTCCTGGATGTAATTGATTACCTTCAGCACCTCCTGGTGATGCTGGTCGTATTTTTTCAGGTTTAACCGGCTGAATTTGCTGATAATCAAGGAAGAAATGATTTTAGTGAGCTGATTGGCGACGATAATATTGGAGGGGATATCATTGAGATCCGAAGATTGATTTAAACTGTCCAAGAGGCTTTCAAATTCGGGAGAATCGCCTACCCGGACAATACTTAAGGAATCTTCATTCAAAATCTGATAATAATCTTTGGCGGAAGTTCCATTGAAGTGAATCCATTTAAAGTTCCAGTGATTTATAGAGGTTTTGTAATAATGGTAGTTGTTACAATCGATGACTACCGCTTGCCCCGGGCCCAATAAGTATTCCTGGTCCCGGTATTTTAAAAACCCGTTGCCGGACAGGGTATACATTAATAAAAAATCATTCAATCCTTGCCTTTCAGTAAAATAACCGGTTCCGGCATAATAATGCCCGCATTCATTCAGATAAAACGGTAAGCGTTTGGAAACGGCGGTCGGCGAGTTCACCAGCCAGCTGGAGTCGGGCCCAATATCCAATTTATAATTAATCTTCATCGGACGCCTCACAAAAGCAATTTCTGCATGTTTTTGGGCAATTAATCACTATTCGGCCCCAAATTCAACTATTATAATTATAAATAGCAACCCAGGCATTTTTCAAGCAAATCCGCTTGTAAAACGGAGGAGAAGATCGATGAATAACCGGGAAAGAGTAAAAGCAATTTTAAACTATCAGCCGTACGACCGGTTGCCGGTGGCGCATTTTGGTTTTTGGGCCGAAACTTTGGAAAAATGGGTGGCTGAAGGCCATCTTAAGCCGGAGGAGATCGCCGGGGTAGCGGATGGCACGCCGGCGGAAACCGCCATCGCCCGTAAATTGGGCTTCGATTTTAGCTGGGGGGCCACATATCCGATCCGGCCCAATTTGTTAGCGCCGCCGTTTGAAAAAAAGACACTGGAGACCTTGGCGGATGGAATGCAAAAGGTAATCAATGAAGACGGCGTTATCGTGCTGGAAAAACCGGGGGTGCGTTCCATCCCGCCCGAGATCGACCATTTGTTGAAGGATCGCCGGTCCTGGGAAGAGCATTTCCTGCCCAGGCTGCAATTTGATGATGCCGGTGTGGATGAAGCCGTTCTGCGGCAAATGGCCGAAGACCCCGGACGGGAGGAGCCCCTGGGCCTTTATTGCCTGAGTTTGTTCGGGCAGATCCGCAACTGGATGGGGATTGAAGGCATCAGCTACTTATATGCCGATGATGAGGACTTATACGACGAGATCATCGATACCGTCGGAGATTTGATTTATAAAACCGCCGCCAAGGTTCTTTCGCTATATTCCGGCTTTGATTTCGGCCATTTTTGGGAGGACATCTGTTTCAAAAACGGCCCGTTGGTTGCGCCGGCTGTCTTTGAGGCGAAAGTCGGCCCGCACTACCGGAAAATCACCCGGTTATTGAACAGTTACGGCATTAACATCGTATCGGTCGATTGCGACGGTATGATTGACGCTTTAATCCCAACCTGGATCAACAATGGGGTGAATACGATGTTTCCGATTGAATACGGCACTTGGGAGGCGAGTATTGAACCCTGGCGCAAAAAGTACGGCCCAGGGTTGCGCGGGGTGGGTGGAATGAACAAACATGTATTGGCGGCCGACTATAGCGCGGTGGACCGGGAGATTGAGCGTTTAAAACCTCTAGTGGAATTAGGCGGTTTTATTCCCTGTCCCGACCACCGGATCGCCCCTGACGCCAAGTGGGAGAACGTCCAGTATTATTGTGAGCGGATGCGGAAGGTATTTGGTTAAAAAAGCGGCGGCCGTCCCTATAATCGATTTTGAGCCGGACCGGCGACCGAGTCCCGGTATTGATTGGGAGTCATCCCGGTGATCTTTTTAAAAATCTGGCTGAAGTACTTTTCATCTTTATAGCCGGTTCGCACCGCCACCTCATATATTTTTAGATGAAAATCCTTCAACAGCTCCTTGGCCTTTCCTACCCTGACCTCGGCGAGATAGTCCACAAAATTTTTCTGCAATACCTGCTTGAAACTGGTGCTCAAATATCCGGGGGAGGCAAAAACCACTTTAGCGATATTTTCCAAGTTAAGGTCCTCGGCGAAATGCTCTTCAATATATTTGACCGCCTCAGTCACCATTTTCCATTGGGTTTTTTGCAAGGGATGCCGCTCGATGATCTGTTTGCAGCAAAGCAGAATTCTCTGCCGCAACTCCTTCAAGGTTTCGATCCGGGGCAATTCATCGAGGATCGCCAGATTGGGCCCGAATATGCTGTCGGTATTAAAGCCCCGCTCCAAACAGACATGGTAGACTGAACAGATCAGGGCGGTGATCATCTTTTGAACATAGTCTTTCGAATTTTTTCCCGGGGTTGACAGATTGGCGAAGAAAGAATCCAGGGCTGATTCCAGTCTCCCGGGGTTATTGGTGCGGATGCAATGAACAATGAGATTCTCCTCCTGGATCAAGGCCCGGTTTTCCGAGTGATCCTCGATAACCTCCCGGTAATGGACAATCCGGTTGGCCCCCTCCCGAATGCCGAGATCCAAAGCGAGTATCGCCGAATGGAAAGCGGCGGGCAATTGCGAAAGATCGGTCGCCGGTTCCCCCAGACCGATGGTTACCGTTACCGCCATGCCGGCTTCAACGGTCCGGCGCAGCTTCTCCAAACGCCGGGCGAAAAGATCGGCCGCCTCTTCCTGGATATTCCATAGAATCATGATATTATCATGAAAGTAGTTGACAAACGATTTTAAAGACGGCGGTAGTTTGGTGATCGCTTCAACCTCCCGGTAAAGGGAGAGCTTGGTTAATTCCAATTCGCTCCGGGATAAGGAAGCCAGCTTGTGTTGTTGGTCGATTCGCACCAAAGCCAAGCCGATATTTTGCGGAGCCACTTCCATCTGGTATAAGTTCCAACGGCTGAGGGCGGCCTGAAGATCGGCCGGTTTATCTTGAACCAGGTTCATTAATAAATTCTCCCGCAGGATGGGGATATTCTCCTGGAATTTTTGGAGTAAATGATCCCATTGATGGGCCTGCTCCTCTTCGGTTCTAACCTCCTCTTTCAGCTTGAGCAGAGCGCCCAGGATTTCTTGGGGACGGCACGGTTTCAATAAATAGTCGGCGACTCCATAACGGAGAGCCTTTTGACAATAGCTAAAATCGTCATAACCGCTTAAAATAATCACCTTTGGCCGGGTTTGACCTTCCGCCAGTCTCTCCAGCGCTTCCAAACCGTTCATCACCGGCATGCGGATATCCAGTAACATTAAGTCCGGTTTGGTTTCGGCGATCATCCGGAGAGCTTCCCGGCCGTTGGTCGCCAGGCCCGCGACAACAATCCCATGCTCCTCCCAGGGGATGGAATGGAGAATGCCCTCCCGGATTTCGGCTTCGTCATCCACAATTAATAACTTTAAGTTTCGGTTTAGCATGCGGACTCCTTCAGCATCAGCGGCACTTTTATAGTGACGGTGGTCCCTTTGCCGGGGCTGCTGTTGAACGTCAATTCATAGCTCGGACCATAATACAGTTCCAGCCTTTCCAGGACATTACTGACGGCGTAACCGCCGGAGACTTTGAAAGGGTGATCGCGGTTACCGGTATTTCGCGCCAAAATATCAGTGATTTTTTGCTCATCCATACCCACCCCATTGTCGGTGATGGTGAAAACCAGCCGTTCTTCCTCAATCCTGCCGGTGATTTGGAGATGGCCGCCGTTTTCCAGTTTCTCGATGCCGTGGATGATTGCGTTTTCAACAAACGGTTGGATGATTAACTTGGGGATCCGCATCTCCAACAGTCCGGCATCAAAATCAAGGTCGTAAGCGAGTTTTTGTTTGAAGCGAATTTGTTGCAACTTCAAGTAATATTCGATCAATTCTTTCTCCTGCGCCACCGTTGCCAACTCGTTGCCGCGGTTGAGGCTTAACCGGAAAATCTTGGACAAGGCCAGAACCATTTCACTGATCTCCGGCACCCGGTTCCGTTCCGCCTTCCAAAAGATTGTGTCCAGCGTATTGTATAGAAAATGCGGATTGATCTGGGCTTGCAACGCATTGAGTTCCGCCTCCCGCTCCCGGATCTGCAATTTATAAACCCGGTCGATTAAATCTTTGATATTGGCGATCATGGCGTTGTAGCCTTTGCCGAGTTCACCTATTTCATCTTCATTCGCGAAATACACCTGTTGGGAGAAGTCCCCTCTTTGAACCTTTTTGATCGAGTCCGATAATTGTTTAAGAGGATCCGTAATCATGGCGGTAATAAAGATTGACAAGTAAAACAATAGCAGATAACAGACAGTTCCCATGACCACAATAACCAAGGCTATCCAGCTTATTTTTTCAGTCAACAAGGCGGCCGGGGTCAGGGTTACCACCTTCCAGCCGGTCTCCTTGGAAGTGCTGAAAGTAAAAAGCATCTTCTGGTTATTAATTTTTAGAATGGCGGAACCGGTTTGATTTTGCAACAATTTATAATAGGGCTGCCGCCCGACCTGTTCCTGAATATGCGCCGAGTTAGAGTCGGAAACAATCATTCCGTTCTGATCCACGATAAAAGTGCTGCCTTCATTGGGTACGTTGGAACGGTAGATGGAACGGATTTTTTCTTCATCGATCCACAGCA
>JBLNCU010000102.1:0-7721 GCA_050260935.1 Bacillota bacterium | reverse complement strand
AAATCAATCCGGAAGCTATACAAGAACGCTCTCGATGATTTGTTGCCCCAGAAGTTGATCCCGGTGATTATAAAATTGTCGGAGATTGATCCCGGCAAACCGGTGCACCAGATCACTAAGGAAGAACGGGCGCAACTGGTGGAACTGTTAAAAAACCTCCAACTTACAATTAGCAAACCCCGCCCGATGGCGGAAGCAATTGTTACTGCTGGCGGAGTCGGCATTAAAGAGATTAACCCTAAAACTATGGAGTCTAAAATCGTGCCCGGTCTCTATTTTGCCGGTGAAGTCGCGGATGTCGACGGGTATACCGGCGGATTTAATCTGCAAATAGCGTTTTCAATGGGGTATGTAGCCGGAATGGAAGCCGTCCGGAGGATTCAAGAAAATAGATTTCGGAATGAACCGGCGCAATCAAATAACCGGCACTAGGCAGCTCAACCGATGCTTTTAAGTGACAAAATATAAATTAACTGGAGTTGGGAAATGTCCCGGAAATACCGTTGGTATGAAAGACTTTTTTTTAAATTGCAATTAAGGGAAAAAGGCTGTTGGAAGCTGCTCATTATTCTTTTTTGCTTATTATTTCTAGGCCAACTTTTGCTTACCTGTTCCGCGATACGTAAATTGCTGGTTTTAACCGAGACCTTTGAGGGAAAGCCCCTAAAGTTTTATAAAAGTTTCAACTCCAAAGACATGTAATCTTCTGCAAATCATGCTAAATTTCTGATATAATTTAGTTAAATCATTTACTTTGGAAGCACTTACCGGAGTGCTTTTTTTACATATAATTCGAAGTTTCCTAAAAAGGAGGAGATCTAAAGGTGCTGGAGGCCGGCAGCAGGGAAGTAGCTAAAGCCGCTTTATCCATAGCCATGACGGCTACCCGTGAAGATGAAAAGGCTATGAAAGAAGAGTTACGCTCCAGGGAGATCCGGGCGGCAGCAGTTGATTACGGCGGGGAGTCGCTCCCCGCCATGAGGATCATTGTTGAACGGGCAGTGGTCGCCGCTAAAAGGGAACTGCTAATAAGGGACTGCCACCCCGAAGAGGGAGCCATTGCCGGGGCCACCAGGGAAGCAATGTCCCAAATCCTCAGCAAGGCCATAGGTCTTAATATCGGCGGGAAAGTAGGGATCGCCCGCAAAGGAGATCATATCAGCGTGGCGGTGTTTTTTAGTATCGGACTTATTCATCTGGATGAAGTAGCGGTGGGATTAAGCCACCGGGCCATCGGGTGAGCGCTATGGAAAAAATATGGGCAGTCAGAGGCGCTACTTCCGTCAAAAATGACACTCCCGCGGAAATATTACGGGCTACCGAGGAATTGTTAATAACTATCTTCCGGGAGAATGGGATCCGGCGGGAAGATACCGTTAGTATTATTTTTACCGTAACCCCGGACATAACCAGCGAATTTCCGGCGGTTGCCGCTAGGAAGATCGGTTTGACCGACACCCCCCTTATCTGCGCCCAAGAGATAGCCAAGCCCGGTTCGCTGCCTCTATGCATCCGGGTATTGGTTCATTTTTATACCAAATTGAAAAAAACTGCGATCAAGCCGGTCTATTTGCGGGAAGCAAGGAGCTTACGTCCGGATCTGACAGGCCAAATCTAAGGAGAGAACTTCATGAATACCAAAGACTTAATCAGAGAAAGCATCGAGAAAATCCCCCCCTATATCCCCGGAAAACCCATTGAAGAAGTGGAACGGGAGCTGGGAATCAGCGGCATTGTAAAAATGGCTTCCAATGAAAATCCGTTGGGCCCGTCCAAGGAGGTCCGCCAAGCCGTCGCACAGGCCTTGGATAAGCTCAACCTCTATCCGGATGCCAACCAGTTTTATTTAAAGGAAGCTTTGGCTGCGGAGTTGAAAATCAACCGTGAACAGTTGATTATCGGCAATGGTCTGGATGACATCAACCGCATCCTGGCGGAGACTTTCTTAAAACCCGCCGATGAGGTGGTTATTCCTCAACCTACCTTCAGTATGTATCAATCGGCAACTCTGTTGATGGGAGCAAAACCGGTTTTGGTAAAAGGAACTGCCGGGTTGGGAAACGACTTGACCGCAATGAGGAAAGCCGTCACCAGCCGGACGAAGCTGATCTTCATTTGTAACCCCAACAATCCTACCGGCACTATTGTTAAACTAGACGGTTTACTGAAGTTTTTAAAAGATTTACCAGCCGGAATATTGGTGGTGTTGGACGAGGCTTACGCCGATTTCGCGGATGATCCGGAGTTTCCGGACGGGTTAGGTCTTTTAAAGGAGGGCTTCGAAAATTTAATCATTTATCACACTTTTTCGAAGATCTATGCCTTGGCCGGTTTGCGTCTTGGTTACGCCGTGGCGCATCCGGCCTTGATTGAACAGATGCAGAAGGTCCGGGACCCTTTCAATGTCAATTTGCTGGCGCAGACCGCCGGTATCGCCGCGCTTGGCAGCAAGAAGCATATTTTATTAAGCAAGGAACTGGTCCGGACGGGACGGGATCATTTTTATAAAGAGCTGGACTCCATGGGGCTTGAATATCTCCCCACCCAGGCTAATTTCATATTAATTAACTTAGGACGGGACAGTAAGGATATTTACCGGTACTTGCTTAATAACGGAATTATCGTCAGGCCGACTCACTCCTTCGGTCTTCCCAACCATATCCGGGTAACTTTCGGAACCGCCGAACAAAACGAGAGATTTTTTAAGGTTTTCCGGGCCGCCTTCAAGAACTAGCCAACTCCGGCTTCCCCTTCTCTTTTTAAAAAGTGATTATAGAGTGTTTTTGACTTGAAAAGTAATATCAAAACAGCATTTTAAAAAGGGCCTCAAGCAGGTCCTTTTTTGCGGCGATATTTTTAACTATATTGAAAGGATTACCTGATTTTGGGGAGAATATTATGGAATTTAAGAGTAAATAAGGGGGATTATTAGTGGGCATTGTCAAAACAAAGCATGTTCCTACCAGGGAAGAGATTCCTAATGAGTACAAGTGGAATCTCAATGATATTTATGCGTCCCGTGATCAATGGGAAGCCGATTTTCAACAATTAAAACAATTGACAGCCGAGATTGGCCAATACCAAACTGAATTTCTCCATTCAGCCGCCAATCTTCTCCGGGTTCTACAATTAAAAGACCGGATCGGCCGGTTGTCAGACAAGTTGTTTGTCTATGCCCGGATGCATAAAGACGAGAACAACGCCAACTCCGAGTATCAGGCGTTGACCAACCGCATCCAAAGTCTGTCTACAGAGGCCGGCAGCGCGCTTTCTTTTATTGTTCCCGCCTTGGTGGATTTACCCGCCGGGAAACTGGCCGGCTTTTTAAGCCAATCACCGGAACTCAAAGTATATCAACATTTTTTTGACGAGATCGCCCGCCAAAAAAAACATATCCTGTCTACTTCCGAGGAAAAGATTTTAGCGGAAAGCTCGGAGATTGCCGATGCCTCCAGTTCGATCTTTGGAATGCTGGATAATGCCGATTTTAAGTTTCCCGCCATTATCGATGAGAATGGGGAAGAAGTCACCCTTACCAAGGGCCGGTATTCGAAATATATCGAGAGTAGGGACCGGAGGGTCCGTAATGACGCTTTTAAAGCGCTTTACAGCACTTATTACAATTTCCGTAATACTTTAGGCGCGACCCTGGATGCCTCGGTTAAAACGGATGTTTTTTACGCCAAAGTCCGGCGCTACGACTCCGCGCTTCAAG
The DNA here is from genome assembly GCA_050260935.1 of Bacillota bacterium. Classification (GTDB taxonomy): domain Bacteria; phylum Bacillota; class UBA4882; order UBA8346; family UBA8346; genus UBA8346. Next base: position 4,006 of record JBLNCU010000102.1, on the reverse strand, counting down.
CTTCACTGGACAGCGACAATATTCCGGTTAGCGTTTACGACCGTTTGATTGAAGTGATTCACAATTACCTGCCGGCGCTCAATCGATATCTGCGTTTGCGAAAAAAAATGTTGAATTTACCCGATTTGCATATGTACGACCTTTACACCCCGCTGGTCCCCGAATATCAGCGGACGATTGAGTATTCCGAGGGCAAGGAATTGGTTTTGGAAGGGCTTCAGCCGTTGGGACAGGACTATTTAAACCTGGTAAAACAGGGGTTATCCGGCGGTTGGATCGATGTTTGCGAAAACGAAGGGAAAACCGGGGGAGCGTATGCCTGGGGAAGTTACGATACCCATCCGTATATATTAATGAATTACCAGGAAAAGGTGCATGATGTCTTCACTATCGCCCATGAAATGGGGCATGCTCTTCACAGCTATTTTTCCAACCATTATCAACCCTATATTTATGCCGGTTACCGGATTTTTGTGGCCGAGGTTGCCTCCACTGTAAATGAGGCGTTGTTGATGGAGCATCTTCTAACTAAATCAACCGATAAACAGGAAAAATTATACCTGCTCAATCAATATCTGGAACAATTCCGGACCACCGTTTTCCGGCAGACAATGTTCGCCGAATTTGAAAAGCTCATTCACGCCGAGATTGAAGGGGGAGGCGCCTTAACCACCGATTGGCTTTCCGAACAATATCTAAAGTTGAATGAGGTTTACTACGGGGCTGAAGTGAAGATCGATCCGGAGATCGCCATGGAGTGGGCAAGGATTCCTCATTTTTACACCGCTTTTTATGTATATAAATACGCCACCGGTTATTCGGCGGCTATCGCTTTATCGCAACAGATCTTGAACAACGGCGCCGAGGCGGTTCCTAAATACCTTGAGTTCTTAAAAGGCGGCGATTCGGATTACCCGTTGAACCTGTTGCGAAAAGCCGGCGTGGACATGGAGTCTCCCCGGCCGGTGGAAGAAGCCATGCAACGGTTTGAAAAACTCATCAACCAAATGGTGGAGCTGACCGGGGTTAGTATTTAGCAAATTTTACCGGCGGTGAGAATTGATGTTAAAACATTTACGGAATTATTTTTTAACGGGTATATTTGTACTGATTCCGGTGGTTGTTACAGTTAAAATAGTGATATGGGGTTTTAACCAAACCGATGCGATCCTGGGCAACCTGATCTACGGCATTTTTAAAATCCGCATTTTAGGACTGGGCTTATTTACCTTATTAGCATTGACCATCTTTGTTGGAATTCTGGCTCATAATTTTATTGGCCGTAAATTAATTGAGTTCGGCGACCGCCTTTTGGGGAAAATCCCCATTTTGAACAGTATTTACGGGACTACTAAGCAAATTACCGAAAATTTCACTAAGACCGATAAGAGTATCTTCCGGAAAGTGGTGATGGTGGAGTATCCACGCCAGGGAATATTAAGTCCCGGTTTTTTAACCGGTGCCGCGCCCTCCGAGGTTTCTTTAAAAACCGGCCAGAATCTTCTTAGCGTGTTTATTCCCACGGTGCCAAACCCCACTACCGGATTTTTAATTTTTATGCCGGAGGAAAAGGTAACCCCGCTTGATATGACTATCGAGGAAGGATTCAAGCTCATTATTTCCGCCGGAGTAATCAAACCAAATTAGTATTTGGGGTTGTGATCTTTCCAAGCTGCCGTTGTTGTTGGCTTTGCGGAAGTATTCAGGGTTTTTTTATTAAAAAACTAAACTTATCCGCTTAACGAACCGATAAAAATATTGAAGATTAACTGTTTGGAGTGAATCAGATGGATCTGGCGACAATATTCGGTTTGGTCTTGGCGTTCTTTGCTATTCTATTTTCTTGTGTTTTGGAAGGCAAAGGAGAAGGAATCGCGACCCTGATCCGGTTGGTGAATGTTCCGGCGGCCCTGATTGTTTTCGGCGGCACCATCGGAGCGACCATGGTTTGTTTTCGTTTAAAAGACTTTTTAAACATCGGGAAATACTTTTCAGTGGCTTTAAAGGAAAATAATCTGGACATTACTCAATTAATCGGGGAAATGGTGCGTTACGCGGAGATGGCCCGCAAAGAAGGCTTACTGACCCTGGAAGAAATGATTGCCAATGTCAAAAACGATTTTCTCCGGAAAGGCATCCAATTGATTGTAGACGGTACGGATCCCACCCTGGTCAGAGAGATTCTCGAAATTGAAACCAGTTATATGGAGGAAAGGCACAAAACGGCGGCCTTAATCTTTCAACAGGCGGGGGGATTCGCCCCTACCATGGGAATTATCGGAACCGTCATGGGGCTAGTTAATGTTTTGGCCAATATGTCGGATACCGCCAGTTTGGGGCCGGCTATTTCCACCGCTTTTATCGCCACCCTTTATGGAATTTTCTCCGCCAATATAATCTGGTTGCCGATAGCCAACAAGTTAAAAGCCAGCAGTAAAGAGGAATCCGCAGCCCGCCAAATCATTATTGAAGGCATACTGTCCATTCAAGCCGGCGAGCATCCGCGGGTTATCGGTGAAAAATTGATGTCATTCCTGCCTCCCGCCAAACGGCCCGGTCAATCAAAAGGCAGTGAAGCCTTTGGAGTTAGAGGTTAACCGTTGATGAAGAAGAAACTTGAAGAAGATCATGAAAACCTGGAACGTTGGCTGTTGACTTACGCCGATTTGATCACGCTTTTAATGGCCTTTTTTACGATTATGTATGCGATGGCTTCGGTTAACATGGCCAAATTTAGGACACTGGCTGCTTCCATGAGCATGGCTTTCGGTTCCGGCGGAGGCGGCGGCAAGAATATGCTTACCAATTATACCGGTTCCGGTATCAAGCAGGATTTTACCACTTTTGTCAATATTAAAGACAACAACGAATTTAAATCCGTGGTCAAATTGATTAAAGAATACGCTGCTAAAGAAGGAATTTCCAAGAAGGTTGACGCTCATGTCACTGAACGCGGTTTGGTGGTTAACTTGGCCGATTCGGTCCTCTTTGAATCCGGCAGCGCCGAACTTTCACCGAAAGCCCGGGAAATATTGGACCGGCTGGCCGATATTTTATTCGCCACCAAAAAACAGATCCGGGTGGAAGGCCACACCGATAATGTTCCGATCCATACCGCCAGGTACGAGTCGAACTGGCAGTTATCCACTGATCGGGCCACCAATGTGGTAATCTATTGGCTGGGCAAACATCCGGATCAAGCCCCGAATTTATCGGCCGCCGGCTATGGGGAGTTCCGGCCGATCGCTTCCAATGATAGCCCGGAAGGAAGGAGTTTGAACCGCCGGGTGGATATGGTGATTTTACGGGAAATCGCCTCCCGGAAAGAGCCGGTTCCTTCTGTAACCACCGAACCCGCTCCGGGAAGTCAAAGTAGCGATCAGACAAAACCCCGATAATTGTAAAGTGATAACTGAATTGTTTTTTAAAAAGGACGGATTGAAGTTCCGTCCTTTGCTATTTCCGGTTATTATTTGGGACTTTGTTAGAAAAATAACATGATAGATCCGGGTCTTTTGGTTACTCTAGAAAAAGAGTTGCGTCTTTGTTAAAATAAGTTCTTTTATATTGCCAACCATATTAAACTATGTTAAGATTTAACTAAACTAAGAATTTGAAAGGAGTAATCAGGATTATGAAAGAAAAAGTCAGCGAGGCTTTAAATAAAATCAGACCTTCGTTACAGGCCGACGGTGGTGACGTGGAGCTGGTTGATTACAAGGATGGAGTAGTGACTGTCAAGCTGAAGGGAGCTTGTTCCGGCTGCCCGATGTCCACCATGACCATTAAGAACGGGATTGAACGCCATTTAAAACAGGAGATCCCGGAAGTAAAGAGTGTAGAACCGATCTAAAAACATTAAGCTTGATTCATCAATTCCGGTTATTTTTTAAAGGGTCCCCCAGGGTGACTCTTTTTTTAAATTGGGGGGAAGGAAATCCCGGTTATCGTACAGAAAATTATCAGAATATTAGCAATGCTTTTTAAATCTTTTTTGCAGATTGGG
>JBLNCU010000101.1:0-9170 GCA_050260935.1 Bacillota bacterium | reverse complement strand
ATAGCCAGGCCGAAGTCTGGGTGTCACCCAAAGCTTCTTGTTCTTTGACACTATCAACTCCGGCAAAAGTTTCTTGGTATATTTGATAAAACTCCCGTTTTTTCCGGAGAAATTCAGAAAGCCTTTCAAACTGGGCCAGTCCCAAAGCTGCTTCCAGATTGGTCATCCGGTAGTTAAAGCCGATCTCCGGGTGATAATACCCTTTCGAAGCATCGCGGGCCTGGTTAACCAAAAATTTGATATGCTCCGCCTGTTTTAGATTATTGGTAGCAATCATTCCTCCGCCGCCGGTGGTGATCACCTTATTTCCGTTAAAGCTGAAACAGCCGATATGTCCGATGGTCCCGGTATACCGGCCTTTATAGGTTGCGCCCAAACTTTCGGTGGCGTCTTCAATCACATATAAGCCATGCCGGTTCGCGATATCCATGATAGCGTCCATATCGCAGGGGAAGCCGTAAAGATGCACCGGAATAATCGCTTTCGTTCTCGGAGTAATCGTCTTTTCAATTTTGTCCGGGTCGATATTCCAGGTATCCGGGTCGATATCCACCAAAACCGGGGTCGCCCCCACATATGTAACCGGATTGACTGAAGCGACGAAAGTAATCGCCGGAACGATTACTTCATCTCCTTCTTTAATACCTAGCTCATATAAAGCCATGTGCAAAGCCGCAGTCCCGCTCTGCACCGCAACACACGCCCCAGCTTTCAGATATGACGCAAACCGGGCTTCAAACTCCGGCACGAAAGGCCCGGCTGTTGATACATAACCGCTCTCAACTGCTTTTAATAAATACTCTTTTTCTAACTCGCCCAAATTAGGGGCATCTAGTTGGATTGGTTTAGACATTGTAAAGCTCCGCTTTATAAAAATGAAGGTTCTCTTTTAGCCAGGCAATCGTCTGTTCCAGCCCACTTTCCAGTGAAAATTGCGGAGTCCAATTGGTGTATTTTTTAATCTTAGTGTTGTCACAAAGTAACCGCTCAACTTCACTATTGGCCGGCCTGATTCTCTGATTATCCTGAACGATTTCGATCTTTGAATTCATGATTTCGGCGATAAGGTTCACCAAATTTCCAATGGAAATCTCCCGTCCGGAACCAATATTCACGACCTCACCTATGGTATCGTCAGATTCGGCAATTTTGATAAACCCGTTCACTGTATCATCTACATAGTTTAAATCGCGAGTCGGAGAAAGATTTCCTAAAACAATCTTCTGCTTGCCACTTAAGATCTGGGTAATAATCGTCGGAATAATGGCCCGGGCCGATTGCCTTGGTCCGTAAGTGTTAAAAGGCCGGGCAATTACGACCGGGAGGTTAAATGAGTTGTAAAAACTCAAAGCCAGATTATCGGCTGCGATTTTGGTAGCGGAATAAGGAGACTGCGGTTGCAAGGGATGCTCCTCGTTGATCGGCGTATAACGGGCGGTCCCGTAGACTTCGCTGGTTGAGGTTTGAATAACCCGCTTGACTCCCGATTCGCGGGCGGCCTGCAAAACGTTGTAAGTTCCTTCAATATTGGTTTTGATATAAGCCAGCGGCGAACTGTAGGAATAAGGTATCCCGATCAGGGCCGCCAGATGAAAAACCACCTGCGAACCTTTGACCGCTTCCTTAACGCTGTCGTAATCCCGGATATCGCCGGTATAAACTTCAATCTTCTCTTTGGCCGGGGATGATTCCAGCCAGCCCCACTGGTTTTTGGAGTTGTAGTGTATAAAAGCCCGGACAACAGCGCCCGTTCGCGCCAATTCCTCCGTCAAATGGGAGCCGATGAAACCGCCGGCTCCTGTCACCAAAACTTTTTTACCTTGTAACTTCATAATAAGAACCTCCGGATTTATGCCTCCGCCTCACAGTATTAGGTTTTTTCATCTTACTTAGAATTAATCGGCTGTTTTTGGTTGAAACTTAAGGTGTTAAAATCGCCGTAATTTGATTGGGATTACCGGCATAGATAAGCGAATACTCTCTTTATTATTCTCGATTTCTTGACGATACCCTACTTTACCATTCAACAATGGCGCTACCGCGCACATCATACCTTCCGGTTTCCGGATTAAAGACATCCAAAAATTTGCCGATAAATAACCTAGAAAAATACAAAGTTTTAAAATTATACATTTGGGTATGGATACCCGGGGAAGATTGTCAAGGAGGATTTATGATGAGGATCTATCATAACCTGGAGGCCATTAATGCCAACCGCAATCTGTTATTTAATGGAAGACTAATCGAAAAATCCCAGGAAAAAATCTCTTCCGGGCTTCGGATCAACCGGGCCGCCGATGATGCCGCCGGATTGGCAATTTCCGAAAACATGAGAAGCCAACTCCGGGGATTAGCCCAAGCCTCCCGCAATAGCCAAGATGCGATTTCTCTCATTCAAACCGCTGAAGGGGCTTTAACAGAAGTCCATGCCTGTCTTAACCGCATGCGTGAACTGGCAGTTCAAGCAGCCAACACCTCCTACGCCCCACTTGATCAAAATGTTCTCCAACAGGAAATCGAGGACCTCAAAGAGGAAATCGATCGGATCTCCGCCACCACCCAATTTAACAATAAAAACCTGCTTGACGGCTCTGCTTCGGCCATCGTTTCCTCGGACCGGGCAACCACCCAGGTATTAATGCGGGGAGGAATTAGAGAAAAAGGGATTTCAGCGGCCGGGAGCTACCGGTTGAATATCTCTTTAGTTAATCCCGGAACAACCGAAGTCCTCATTTCCAGTATTTTTAAAACCACCAATCAGGGCGGTTATGCGGGAACTGCGGGGATTATTGCCTCAAAAACAACAAAACTTCGTGATGTGGATCGTTTTTACGATTCCCAGGGGAGATTCATGCTGGACAATCCACAAACGATAATGCTGATGGATGGGCGGGGCAAACAGGTTGAATTCAAGATTTACAGCGATGACACCCTGGCCGATGTGGCGAGGAAGTTTAACGATGTCTTAGCCAATAGCGGGGATAACGGCTTCGGTATGGGCGCGATTAGCGGTGTACCCGCCACCAGTACTGCCTTTTCGGATTATATTACCAATACAATCAATGGAGGCGCTGAAGCCGTCTCCGGGACCTTTGTCGTCCGTTCGGCCGTTGCCGGAGCCGCGGGCAAGCTTACGGTTATTGCCGGAGTCGATATCATCAACGCCTTTGGTTTTAGCGAATACCAACCGGCCTCCGAAAATGTGTACCGGGTGGACGTATTCAAGAACGACGTCTTCCAAACTACCGGAATTACTGAAGGAAACATTGCCGTCGGTATGGTCCACCAAAACGTGGATGTCCGCTTCGACGGTACGGCCAATACGCAGGTAGCCTTAAACGCCGGCAGGTATGTGATTAGCGCAGGCGCCGCCTTTAATACCACCATCCATTTGGCTGATAATTCCCTGTTTTTCCAAATTGGGGCCAACGAGTTGGAGGTAATGAACGCCTCCATTGGGCTTACCAATTGCGATGCCCTGGGGATCAGGGATCTGGTAGTCAATACCAGTGAAAATGCCGGTCATGCCATCTCCAAGGTCGATGTCGCCATGAGTATCATTTCCGCCCAACGGGGCAGCCTGGGAGCAGTTCAAAACCGTTTAGAGCACACCATGAACAATTTGGGAGTCAGCAATGAAAATATCACCGCCTCCGAATCCCGGATTCGCGACGCCGATATGGCCAAAGAGATGATGGCCTTTACGAAATTGAACATCCTGATGCAAGTCGGCAATATGATGCTGGCGCAAGGAAACCAAAAACCGCAACAAGTGATGCAACTGCTTGGGAGATAAATAGGCATGAGGCGTGAAGACTAGGTAATCGGAACGAGGCAATAGGCACTAGTTAACAACAATAAATAACAGAATTTATTAAAAGAAACTCTTGGATATTTAAGATTATCAAGGCCAAAGGACGATAGACTTGCCGTGAAACATTACTTTAGCGCAAAACTAGTCATTTAATAAAACAACCAAAGACGCCAATGCTTGCAGGGAATTCCCGCGCAAAAAGTCGTCGATCTCTCTCATTACCACCTGATCATGATCGAAATACCGGGCATATTCTTCGATTATCTCTTTAACCGCTTGCTCATCCATTTTTTGATAAAGTTCCGTCCGATCCTCAAACCCGGTAATCCATTGCTCGTTACAGCAATTCCTGGGGCATTCCCCCCCGATACGCTTAAAACGGCCATGTAAGACGGCATTATGAAATTTCCCATTAAAAGAACTCGGCTTCGAAGCGATTAATCCGGGAAAACCCGCTAAACCGGAAAGCGCCCCCGGTTCATTTTTCCCGGGCCGGGTAAATTTAAATTCAACTTAAGCGCCAACTTTTGTTGAACAATTAATATATCAGTGTATGATTATTCCCTGGTTTTTTTTCGCCTGGAATAACAAGGGTTTGCCAAACTTATCCATGGCAAAGTTCCTGATAACATATTCTTTTAAAATTTCCGCCCGTTCCCGCCTTTCTTCCTCATGTTCCAAGAAATATTTTATCTTTTCCAACATCTCAGCTTTACTGCTATAAGTAACCAATAAATTCCCAAAAGGTTCCAGAACCGATTCGCCGTGTTCTTTTACAAATAAATCATTGACCAGGAAAAAGCCTCCGTAGGCGATGCCGTTAACCAGATCCGGTTGCAGGTACGAATGATTCGGCAGCATCGTTCCGATATACAGATTCACTTTGCTACTTAAAACCAGTTTTTCAAAGAACTCCTGGTTTGTGTAAAAATCGAAGGTTCCCTGGTGAAATGGTTGTAAATCCGGATCTTTTTCCCAGCCGGCTCCATAGAGCGCCAACCGGTAACCTTTGAGGTCATTAACCACCCATTTGGTTTGGAGCAATTTCAAAACGGGATTCTCAAATTCCTTTTTAATCATTCCGGCGATTAAGGCTAAAACCGGCGAATCGATGTTCAAACCATAACGGGCTAAATTATCGGCCAGTACTTTTTCATAATATCCATTCCCCGGTTTTTGGAAGTTTTCGCTCATCTCTCCGGTATAAAGGGAGATATAAATTCGCTGCAAAATATTGGCGATATCGGCTTCTCTGACCGGTTGTTTCCGGTTAACCAGATTAAATATGACTGTTCCGAGATTTTTAATTAATCCTTGGAAATCCTCCAAACCGGAAAAGATCCCGATTTCATTTTCCACTGTTACGGGTGGAGAATTTTTTTTGATCACCACCGGCAGCAAAACTTGAGAGACCCGATCAGGCGCGGCGCTTTTGAAATACTCTCCGATTTGCAGATTTCCGGTTAGAATTAATGATTGGTTTAAATTGGCCGGAAGTTCGGGATCAAATGATTTATCCACCAAAAACCAGCTAATAAAAGGGACCGGAATCATCTTAAAGACTTCCGATTCTTCCCGCAAAGCGCTCAGATGGACAACTAAATCGGGACGGAAATCATTCACTAACACGGCATCATCATAAGGGGTAAACCGGTAATAGGGGGCCCGTTCTTTATGCACTAAGCAGGTAATACCGTTTTCGTTCAAATAGGTTTGCAGCATCTCCCCATAATATTGGTAAGCGTCATCGGTATTCGCGGCGATAATCAGGACTTTTTCCGGCAATTCCTTAGCTGAAAACGCCTGGTAATACTCTTGCAACTCGCTGAGGCGTTTTTGATGCAGCCTGTCTTTTATTTCTTTCACTTCCAATAGCAGTTTATGGTATGACTCCGGTTCCCTGCCGTAAAGCAGATTGGGCAACGGAGCCGCCTCATCCAAAAATACGCTCTGCAGCTCTTCATCAGTGGGAGCAATGCAAAAATGGAGATTATACCATTTGTCCAACAGATTAAAATCAAACCACTGCAACAACAGCAACCAATGATCAAAGTCGCGATCGACAATATATACCGGAATAGCCCCGATTTGTTTGAGGCGCCGTTCTGCGCCATTCTCATTTAATATCTTCTGAAACCGTTGAAAAATATTTACTGTTTCCGGGTCATGTATCAACAGGACGCTATCCGGGGTGATCTCAAAATTAACGTTCTCCGGCTCAGACTGATAAGGCAAAAAATGTCCGCTTTCGCTTTGATAAACCAGTTCTCCGCTCAAAAACCGGACTACTTTATATTTCACATCGGCATAATCCGGGAGATCTAACCCACGGGTCTTAAAAAACAGCGTATTTTGCCGGTAACGCCGTTCATATTCATCTGCATCCTTCGGACTGCAAAACCGTTGCAGCGTTTCCGTTTCTCTACGGGACAGCGGGTATTTTTCAATCAACGACTGATATTCCCGGCCGGCTTCATTATAGAGGCCCAACCGGCTTAAGCACTCAATCTTCAAAATCCGGAAAAACTTTTTAGGCGCTAATAATGGAAAATTATCGGTTATTAAATTATTGACCGCCACATAATCGTAGCCGGTATAATTCATTTTAATCAGCATCTTCAGGCAATAACCGGTCCGGAAATTTAAACCCCGGCATCTTTCCAAGTGTCTGCCGGCTTTAACATTTAATTTCTTATTATAATAAAGTTTGAATAATTCAAAATGGACCTCCGGAAGTGCGCTACCCAGCGCGGTTGCTTCCTCCAATACCGCAATAGCTTTTTCCGCCTGGTTTTGCCGGCTTAAGAATAATCCGTATAAATAACTGTAATAATAGCGCTCTCTGGATTCCGGAGTTTTATTAAGCTGTTCAATTAGAATTTGCTCAACCTCTTTTAAGTTCTCCCGCCGTTTGATTTTAGCCGCCAGAGTTGATATATCCCGCGGGGCCGCTTGCCGGTCCGGCTCTCCCGTTTCAGCAACGGCAAGGGGCTCAATAGTCGCCGGCTTTGGATCGCTTTGCTGAAAAGATTCCTCGATACACTTTTGAGCGTACCTAAAGAGTTTATCGGTCTCAATAATAATATTCAGATAATTGCGGAGCCGTCCATCGTATTCAATCCGGTTGGTTATTTTATCCGATTCCGTATTGGTATATTTTTGAATTTTGAGCCGGGTATCGGCCAACTCGCGCAGTAATACCTGATATTCCTTTAATCGCAGCGTCTGGTCGTATTCATTGACGATGGCTTCCAGAACCGGTTCCATTACCGGTAAATTAAAATCATGAATGAAATTGAATTTACGCAACCGCTGTAATTTGTCGATCAATTCGGCCATTCTATCCTGGCCTTCTCCAACCAGCCTTTTTAGCTGAAGGGCAAATTGGTCTATATTAATATTCAAATGTTGTAATTCCCTAAGCCCTTCTTCATATGAAGCATTAATCCGCCCGCTAATCCCCAATTCGCGCCGGCAATATTTACCAATCACTTCGGCCAGTTTAAGATTGGAAGTTCCCAATATCGGCAAGCCCGCTTCGGTGGCGTTTATAAACTCGGCCTTCCCGGGATGAGTATGATTAATCAATCTTTCAAAGACAAATTTAATTTCCATAAAGGGCTTATCGGTCAAGACGTCTTGACCGTAAATATCCTTTCCGATCATGGAGAATTTCGGCATGTGATTCTCCGAAACAAAAAACTGATGTGAACCAAGCTGCCCCTCTGCATAACGTTTATTACCGGTATACGATAAATCCTGGCCGATCAGGACAACCGGGTTGCAGCCCATTTTTACCGCTAAATCCAAGCAAGAGCAGGAAACTGAAAATGCGCTGGCAATGGTGCCAATTTCCCTCCCTTGATACAGGGGGGACAAAATATCGGGAAAACCTTCTACATCGGTACGCATGAACACCCTTTTACCCCGGAAGTTTTCAACCACCGGCGGATAAGTCCGTAAACTATGGACCAGACAAACATCTTTTAGGTCCAAATCATTATAGATCATGGCGTTAATCTGGTGGCCGTCGATTACCATCAAAAAATGGGGGATTACCCCATGATGCAGCATGGCCCGGATCGATGAACCGGCGCAGATAATTACCGCCTTTTCTTTAACCTCGCGCAACAGATGAATGTTTCTCTCCAGTGAAGGGCCGGCGGAGACAATTATCGCCGGCACTCCGGTAAATTGATTCAAAAAATGGCGGACCACCGGCGCACTGACCGCCGGTCTCAAATTCATAAAGGAATTGGCCAGCCACTGTTCATTATAAGTTGCGTTGGTAGTCAGATTCATTTGGATAACTCTGAGGATATGCTTTAGCTTTTCTTGCAATCCGGCGATTTCTTGATGAAAAATTCCGGCGTACGATGGTAGAACCTCAATTTGTAACGTATTGGCTCGAAAACCCAGATCAGTCCCTAAATATTGCATAATCAAACCGGTATTTAATTCGGTGTTAATACCGGTTAATAATAGATAATCTCCTTTTGGAAATTGATCTAAATCAATAGCTTGAAGACAGGAGCGCAAAATTACCGGGCTGGGCTCGTAAACAATGATTTTTTTATAAATTCCCCGCTGTAAAAGGGCTTTCAAATGATATAAAAAGCCGCCCCCGCAAATAACCAAACACTCGGTCTCCGGCCGGACACGGCTGTCTATCCAGCGCCCGGCCTCAGCTTCCGGGTCATATACGCTGTTAAGATACAACCGACGGTTCATCCGGTTAACCCTGGCCACAGGCAACCCTGTTTTGCTGCGAGTAACTTCAACCTCGATTTCCTCAGCCGCTCCGTTTTGATCAATCTCTTTGAATAAATAAGGAAACTTCCGGCCTAGCAGTCGCCGGTTCTTTTCCAAAAACAAGCCTATCACCCTTTTAACCAGGATTTATCGGATTAAATAGATTTCACAGATTGCATGCTATTTTTGTAAATAAAAATCTTAAGAGCCCCTAGCCCCTTTAAAAAGGGAAAGGCTTGGAACCAAAAAGTTACAGCCTAACTCCAACTCACCCCCCGTGATCTATTTTGCATATTGTAACTCTTGAGCCCTCCCCCTCTCTTGAAAGTGTTCAAGAGAGGGGGATCGAGGGGGTGAGTTGCTTCTAGATATCTTTGAATACTAATGTTGAAGTATGATTATCTAAAAATATTCCCATTTTTGCAAGACTTTAGAGTTAAGAGCCTCACACCTGTAATCCATTCCCTTTTGCCTAGCGCCTAATACCTAACCCCTGTCGAGTAGACGGGGCCTCTCCATAGATTTCTCTATGAATTGTGCCCTCATCCCTCACAGATCCGTACGTGCCCAATTAAGGCATACGGCTCCTCATATTACCTTACAG
>JBLNCU010000100.1:0-7065 GCA_050260935.1 Bacillota bacterium | reverse complement strand
TTCGCCAAAAAGATCGCGGAATTCAATACTCGCATCCGGTTGCATAATCCCCCCGTTGGTTCAATGTATAACAATATAACACCTCCATAAGTCGGAAATTTTATTTCATCAGCGGTATATCGGGATATGACGAATTCTCAAAGGTGTTTTTTGCCAAAATCGCACCAAAACTCAATGAAATTAGATTTATATCATGACAACCCTTCCAAATGACTATTTTTAATGAGTTTATTACAATAACTTAATAAAGCTTGATTTACCCTATTATATTTTTTTGTACTATAAATGTTGATAGGATTATGGTCTGATCTATAATCTTGTTATCTACATTTGCATACATTAATATGTTATTTTAATTCAATATGTCTTTTGCCCTGAAATCTTTATTCTTTTTTTCGCATAAAATAAAAATGCATCATTAGAGCTCAAGTTTATTTTAATCATAAGAACTTGTCTTAAAAGGACGGCAATTATCACAACAATTGGGACAAAAAATTAAACTGTAGATCCGCTAGACTTGAAATTTTATATTTTAAGCGGGAAGTGGGAGAATGATCATTTCGCAGATTACAAGCGGGTTGGGGAACCAGTTGTTTCAATATGCCGCGGCCCGGAGATTGGCGTATGTCCATAAAGTCCCTTTAAAACTTGATCTATCATGGTTTAACTACTGTAACTACCGGGAATATGGTTTGAAATACTTTAATATTGTTGAGAATATTGCTTCTACCGGGGAAATTGAAGATGTGAAAAGACAAAATCATTTTCAAGAGAGATCGTTCAGTTTCAACCCGGAAATCAAGGATATCAAGCCCAGTGTTTATTTGTCCGGCTACTGGCAGAGTGAAAAATATTTTCAAGATATCGCCGAAATCATTCGCCGGGAATTTACTTTAAAATATCAGCCCGACGAATCAAATATGCAAATGACAGGGTTTATCCAAAGATATGAGTCGGCATCCCTTCATATTCGCCGGACGGATTATTTATCCAACCCCAATCACGGTGTTGTTTCATTAGAATATTATCATGAGGCGGTTAATTATCTAATTAATATTATTGCTAACGCTCATTTTTTCATCTTCTCGGATGACTGGCAATGGGTCCGCGAAAATCTGCGCCTAAAGTATCCCTCAACATTGATAACGCTAAATAGCGCAGCGGTTGGTTACCTAGACTTATACCTAATGAGTTTATGTAAGCACCACATCATTGCCAATAGCACTTTCAGTTGGTGGGGAGCTTGGTTATCCCAATATCCTAATAAAATTGTTATTGTTCCTCAAAAATGGTTTCATGCTCTTCCGTATGATACCCGGGACCTAATTCCAGAGTCATGGCGGGTTATGTGAAAACTTTTATTGCAAATCCTTTGGGACACCGCATCTAGTGTACTTTGGTCCATCAGCATCATCAAAACTGCCTTTTTCCCGTTTTCAACAGGACCATTGTTTCATAAGATAAAATAAAATATAAAGCCTCTAGATTGATAAAAAGCCGCTTGATTAATAAAAATTATTAATATTTATAGGTGGGGAACAATGAGCAAACTCTCTGTATTAATTCCTTTTAAACCCGATAATGGACGCCGGGATCTAAATATGGAATATGTTCGCCAAAGATACCAAAAATTAATGCCCGAACTGGAATTAGTCATTTGCTTGGATTATAGTGAACCATTTTGTAAAGGGAAAGCAGTTAATGAAGCCGCTAAAAAAGCAACCGGCGAAATATTTATCGTCGTAGATGCTGATGTAATCTTTGAGCCTGAACTCATCCGGAAAATTGATCTGTATATGCATGTTCATCATTGGTTACAGCCATTTAAAGTATGTTATCTTTTATCCCAAACCGCCAGTGACCAGGTAATGGAACAAGGCCCCGCCGCTAAAATCACATTTGGACCCAACCAAGCCGAAGCGGCTGAAATTGTCGAAGCAGGTCCGTTAATGAATGTGATGACTCGGGAATGTTTTGAAGCCGTAGGAGGATTCGACGAACGGTTTAAAGGTTGGGGCTGGGAAGATATTGCTTTTTCGCGATCATTGGACACAATCTGCGGTAATCATTTTCGGATGGATGAAACAATATATCATTTATGGCATCCTTCCAGCGCGAAGTTGAACTCACCTGAATATCAGAATAACTGTGCTTTATTTCGATATTATTATCAAGCTGGTTTGAATGGTCCGGAGGCGATGAAAAAACTTATTCGGGAACGTTCGCAATAAATTTATAAGCGATAAAGGAGTCAACTATGAAAATTTCGGCGCTCATACCATATAAACCGGATAACGGCCATCGGGATAATATATGGAGTCTCAACAAAAGGCGTTATGAACAATTTCTACCTCAGATAGAACTTTGTATAGGCGTTGACAATAGTGAACCCTTCTGCCGGGCTAGGGCCATTAATGAAGCAGCTAAAAGCGCCAGCGGTGATTTGTTCCTGATTGTTGATACCGATGTAGTTTATAATTTGAATCTAATCAATTTGATTCAAATATTTATTCATGTTCATCCGTGGATTATCCCTTTCAATCAGGGCATCCGGTTGACCCGCGAAGCTACCGAACGGTTAATTTCACAAAACATTCCGGAAATAATCCAAGTGGGGGATACTGATATTCAAGAAATAGTAACTTGTCCCGGCGCCTTTATGAATGTTATGACCCGCGCATGTTTTGAATCTGTTCAAGGATTGGATGAACGGTTTAGGGGATGGGGCCGTGAAGATGAGGCAATGGTAATTTCTTTGGATACTATCTGCGGCAGACATTTTAGAATGAATGAAATCATATACCATCTTTGGCATACACCCGCTAAGAACTCGCCGGAATACCTTAATAATAATGATGATTTGTTATTCCGTTACATCGCCGCGCGAGGAGATGTCGCTGCTATGTATAAGCTAATAAACGAAAGACATAATTAAAACCGTCAAATGAGATTGAGGACTGTTGTTAAACTTCCAAATAAAGGCTTATATAATCCATTAATAAAGAAAACCAAGCCACCGTTTTTTAAGCGGCGATTTTTTCTGTTTAAGGTCTTATTATTAGTCCGTCATTGCCAAACCTGCGAAATTTTCAGGCCCGGTTCTTATTATGCTATTTCCGGCGCTGTTTTGAGCAAACATTGAATAACTAATTTGTCCGGGGGTGGATGGACCTGGGGTAGGGTCTAAATCTGCGGCATTTATAGCTATTGTCTTGGCTATGGTTGATTCTAGAGTATAGTTTTGAGTAAGAATTGTTCTGCCGCCGGCTGGCAAAGTAGGATCTGGTGAGGCATTCTTAACAATTGTAATTGTGACAGTGGCAGGGGCTGAAGTTGCCGCGACTCCAATTTCCCCTTGCAACTGGACCCTAATACCGGTGGCATTGCCTACAATCAACCCGATACTGCCTATATAACTGGGAGTAGTAGAGGATGTCGACATAACAGATCCAGGCGAGCCAAAAGTTTTCGAGCCAATACTTGCTCTATAGTCTAATAATGTTGCCAAAATGTTCACCTCCTGTCTTATAATATGTTATTAACTACCGGGGAGTGCGAAAAACCTAAAATTTTTCACTGGGTATAAAAGAGTTGCCCGTCGCTGGTTGCTCGGATAGGCCATCTTCGATAATTACATTGGTTTCAGTTTCCGTAAGGGAACTCCAAAATCTTCTGATAATAAACAACATCCAGCAACCTGCCGAACTTGCGCCCCACTTCTTTGAAGTGGCCGCATTTTTCATATCCTTTACTTGCGAACAACCTGATGCTGCCTTCGTTTTCCGCGCAGATGCAGGCAATTAACGTATGAAACTGATTTTTTCTAGCAACTTCCTCCAGATAATCAACGGCTAAACCGCCGATTCCTTTCCGTTGACAACCGGGGTTTAAATAAATGGTCACCTCGCCGGTGCCGTTGTAGGCCTCCCGTTCGTGAAAACGTTTGAGAAGACAATATCCGCAAATATTTTCCCCGTCATAGATAATGAACGACGGGTAACGGGGATCATCGGAAAACAAGAGCGCCTTCATCTCGGCCCGGGAAAGGGGATGTTTATGAAAGGTGGCGGTGGAATTCAAAATGTAGTAATTATAAATGCTCAACAGGACCGGTACCTGATCCTCAGCGGCCGGTTGGAAATCAATCTTCCCCATGTATTAGCTCCTCTAATTTTTTAGGTCGCGTCCCTCAATAAACCATCAAGGGTTTTTTTATAAAGAAAGCCCACACTTACCAGTCCCATCAGTGGATCGGCCTGCCAGATACCGGCGAGATTCAAACCGAGTCCAATCAGTAACCCCAGCGAGAGCAACAGGCAAGCCCGGATGTTTTGGAAACTTAACGGTTTAACCGGGGCCGGCTCCTTAAAGCCCCAAAGGGCAAACAACGGCGTAATTAACAAGGAGATAACGGCAATCAAGATCCCGGGCCGGGAAACAGCCGGGAAATTTGATGTCAATAACATTTTTAAAGATCGAATAAGAATATAAGAGCCTAAAATAAAAAAGATTACCGCTCGTAAGACAGGAGGCCTGAAATTGGATTGACCGGCGTCCGGCCCGTCACCGGCCATATAGCTGGGGTTTTTTAACCGTTTAACCACTGACAGCCCGATGCCAAACTCGGCCAGGCTGTTGAAGCCGAACCCCATTAAAGCTGGACTATTGGCAATCACTCCGAAAAGCACGGCGAAAAACGCTTCCACAAGGTCATAGGCGAGAGCGAGGTACTGAACAAGCCCTATTGTGCTCCCGGGTTTCTCCATGGCCGATCCCCTCCCAGATATGGTTATGCCACTTGAATGCCCAACTCCTTTAAATCATTGAATAGTTGGCTCACTGATTTCATCAAGACGGCGGTAATCCCCATTTTCGCGGCTCCCGCGATGTTGGCTTCATTGTCATCGATAAAAATTACTTCCGCCGGAGACAGTTTTAAATAGTCCAGCACGGTTTGAAAAGCTTCCGGCTCCGGTTTCCGGCAGCCTATTTCATGGGAACAAAATATTTTCTCAAAATAGCCGGTTATCTGCGAGTACTCTTTTTGCCATTCCAAGGTATGAATGAAGTTGGTGTTGGTTAAGCAGACCAGCCGGTAGAGTGGTCGCAGCCGGGTTAAAACCTCCTCGATCCCCGGATTGAGACCGACAAAAATCCGGTTCCAGCCCTTATCAAACTCGGAATCGGCAATTTGCATACCCGTTTTAAAGGCCACCCTCTTCCGGAACTCCGCCGGGGTAATCCGTCCGACCTCCAGCAACAATTCTTCCTCATCGATGATTTTTTTATATTTCGGAATGTCGGTAAACTGTTTGCCGCTTATTTGGGACCAATACTCCAAAATCCGCGGGTATGAAATGGAGATCAACACATTGCCCAAATCGAAAATAATCGCCTTATACATGGTTAAAACCGGCCGCGCTCTCTACCGTATTCTTCATTAACATGGCGATGGTCATCGGGCCGACGCCGCCCGGCACCGGGGTAATCCAACCGGCTACCTCCGCCGCCGATTGGAAGTGGACATCACCGACTTGTTTACCGGCGGCATTGACGTTGGTTCCGACATCGATGACTACCGCCCCCGGTTTAATCATATCTCCGGTAATGAACTCGGCCTTACCCACCGCCACCACCAATATATCCGCCCGGCGACAAATCTCAGCAAGATTGGTGGTCCGCGAATGGCAAATGGTAACCGTGCCGTGTTCCCTTAATAGTAAGACCGCCTGGGGTTTGCCTACGATATTGCTGCGGCCGACGACCACGCACTCTTTGCCTTTAATTGGCACTCCGGTCTCCTTGATTAACTCCATGACCCCGGCCGGTGTGCAAGAGAGAAAACCGGGGATCCCTATCAACAATTTGCCCACATTGATCGGGTGAAAGCCGTCCACGTCTTTAGCGGGGGAAATTCGCTCGATAACCGCCTGTTCATCAAGGTGTTTAGGTAATGGTAACTGAACCAAAATCCCGTGAATCTTGGGGTTGTTGTTGAGATCGCCGATTAAGCGCAACAATTCCGCTTGGGCGCAATTTCCGGGCAAGGCATATTCTTCCGAATGGATGCCAAGATCGGCGCAGGCTTTTTTCTTCATGTTCACATATTTCCGGGAGGATGGATTATCTCCTACGATAACCACCGCCAAACCCGGTTGGCTGCCTTTAGCCGTCAATTCCGTAACCTTCGTTTTCAAGCCCTCTTTAACCCGGGCCGCCACCGCTTTGCCGTCAATAATTTTCGCCGCCATGCAATTCACTCCTAAAATTCAAGTTTCCCTTCCCGAAAAGCCGAAATATAATTCAAGGCATACTCATCCCGTTCCAATAAAACCTCTGAAGCATATAACAGCGATATCAGCCTTTTATCCAGAGGATCAAGAATAGCTGCATCAAGGCCGGCCATTGTAGCCATAACTAAAAATGTATGATTGATGAGCTTCCGGGCCGGCAACCCGTAAGAAATGTTCGAAAGGCCGCAAATAGTATGAATCCCTGGGAACTCGCGTTTGATCCGGCTGATAGTTTCAAAGACCACCCGGCCGTAATGTCCCCCGGTGCTCACCGGGCGGACCATGGGATCTAGGTAGATATCATCCAAAGCCACTCCGGTTTTGGTTAACCGTTCGACCAAATAGGCGGCAATCTCGAAGCGCTCCCCGGCCGTTTCCGGCATCCCCTGGTCGTCCATTGCCAAGGCGACGATACCGGTTTTATAATCCCGCACGAGCGGCAGGAGCGCCTCCAAACGTTCTTTTTCGGCGGTAATGGAATTGATTAGCGGCTTTCCCCGGTGCGCTTGCAGAGCGCGCTCCAGGGCCGCCGGATTTGGGCTGTCCAAGGAGCAGAGCCCCCCTCCGGTGGCTTCCTGGACCGTTTGCACCAACCATTCCAAATACTCCGGCTCCTCATCAACCATGGTGCCGCAATTGACATCAATATATTGAGCGCCCGCCTCCAGTTGTTTGACAGCCTCCTGTTGAATAAGAGTCCCGTCTTTCGCTTCCACCGCCGGGGCTATCGCTTTCCGGCTGGTGTTGATCCGTTCCCCCACAATAATCAATC
>JBLNCU010000099.1:0-12526 GCA_050260935.1 Bacillota bacterium | reverse complement strand
ACCCTTCTTGTGGGCATCGTAAATAAAAATGACGGTTGTCCCCCATTCTATAACCCCAATCCCCAATCATGCGACGCCCGGTTTTATCTACATCTTTCACCATTTTTGTGCCGCACCAAGGACATTTTAGCACTTGAAACTTATTAAATTTATCTTTTTGATCTTTTAAAGAATTTGCATCGGCATTATCTAATTTATTTAAAAATTCACGAGCGCCCATATGCTGGTCGTTTCCACAATTTTTATTCGGTGTATGATCTCCGCCGATCCATAGCCCGATTGTTATCGGCTCCTTACCAAGGTTATATCGAGGATATTTCGGACGTCTTGATGTACAATCATTTCTTATATATTCACATGCGCATATTAAAGTACTTGCACGAGAAAACTGTTGTGATGCAAGTAACCGAAGTGTATATCGCATTATCACGGCAGTTCCTCCACTCTCCGGTAAATACTTTAATCGACGATAAAAGATCGTAAACGCAGTAAGTCCCAAATACGCCTCCGTTTTACCTCCGCCTGTAGGAAACCAAATTAAATCGACTAAATTTCGTTCTTCATGTTCCGAATTAGAAAGTGAAGAAAGGTTTACTAAAAGAAACGCTAATTGAAACGGTCGCCAGATACATTCACTATATTGGTTATCTTCTTGCCGATAATCGAGAGCATTTAATTTTACTTGAATATCTTTATCTCCCGGGTATATGTCAACCTTAACATTATTTTGCATGCGTCGATGAATAAGTTGCATGAACATTGCTCGATTGCTTAATTGAAAAGCATTGTATACATACTCATCAGTTTCAAGCAAGTTTAATCCGTCTTTCATACGCTTTAATACTTCTAAACATTGTTCGATGTGGTTGTCGGCAGCGGTTTTATATTTATCATTTAACTGTTTTGCCTCTTCCTTGATATCATTAATCCATTCTTCATATGCTAGAATTAGCTGACATATCGCTTTCAACTTAATATGTTTTTCAGTAGTGTCAAGATCAGATAAATATTTCATAGAAAGACTTTTTCTTTCTACCTTTCCTTTTTTAAGAGCATAATCAAAATCCATCTGTGGAACTATAGAAACGGGTAACATATCGGTAGATATTTTACCTAAGCCCTTATCATTTATATCCCATTTTACTGATGTACCGTGCCCTGAAGCATATTGAGGTTTATTCATATAAAGCAAAGCCAAAGATTGTTCCTCGGCATCATCTTCGTTTATCATTCGATTTGCATATGAAACAAAACGAATATGAGGATTTAATGCCGTTGAAATGGTAATAGACGGTTGAAATATTGAATTTGTACCGGAATAATCCCCTTCATTGTTATTTACAAGCATAACCGTGATGGAGACAAGTCCATCCTCAGAATCATGCTTTACCGCAACTAATTTAGCAAACTCAACACCGTCAATTCCGATAACTTCACAGGAATTAGTATCCGATAGATTAATATCTACAGTCGCCTCATGAGGAATCCGTTTAAACCCCTTCGAGCCACATTGATTTGCTAATTTATATATTGCATCAATGAAAACCTGATCAGGAATTGTATTTGCGTTATGTATCAATCGTGCGTCTTTTCTGGTAAAAGGACGATTCAACTTTAAGAACCCATTCTCAAGCCTAATATACAAACCGGCGCTGCTTAATGAAATATCGTTTTCCGACATCGACCCGTTATATGGACTAAGACAATCATTCCATTCGGTCTTTTGATAGGTCGCAAATGAAATATGGAGTTTAATATAATCTACGTTTGAATTGATGAAAAAAGTCAAACCCATAGATGATGGGCGATTCTGAGTAGATAGAGCAACTGCTTCATCAAGAGTATCGTCTTGTAAATCGTCGGCAATATTACCTTCATATCGTTCATCGTTTGAAAAAACCATATCAAGCTCATTCGATTCATCAATATCAATTTCAGAATCTTCACTTTCATTTAAAATTGGTATTTCGTCATTGTCTGCGGCAATTATATTTTTTTGAGGAAATAATACACCTACGGAATATCGTACCTCAGGGAAGTCGGTGATGATCTCATGCTCCCGATTAGGCAAAGAATTTTCCGATCCTGGTCCTAGTAGTTCATCCTTCAACTTATTGACTAAAATATTCCGAGCAAAATTGCTCTGTTCCTTCAATTCGATCATAAAAGTCTCTCCTCGTATATAATTTTATAATCCATGGGGTCTATTAGCAAAAGATGCGGGAATCTCTCGATTAATAGGCGTAATAGAAGCAATACGTAATCCTCGTGCATATTGCTTAGCGTCACCGATTATTGAAGCTAAAAATTGGTCCTGTAAATTCCCTGGAG
This sequence comes from Bacillota bacterium, assembly GCA_050260935.1. GTDB lineage: Bacteria > Bacillota > UBA4882 > UBA8346 > UBA8346 > UBA8346. The sequence goes on along the minus strand of JBLNCU010000099.1, from coordinate 10,195 downwards.
CCCCGGCATAGGATTTAATTATCTGATTTTCTATATAATGAAGAATACGAATTCTCATTGAACGAACTTCATCGCAGGCTCTACAATAAGTATTTGAAAGCCTCGACATTTCATCATCTTCCGTTACTAATGCAATAGCTATAAATGAATCTTCATCTCTAGGTCCAATAATTCTGCTATCTTTATTTAACCAACTTCTTATTGTTACCGGGTGTTTAAAATGTCCTAGTTCATCTAGTTTTCGAGAGATATCGATACAGCTCATATTATTTCTTATCATATATTCCCGCAATACAGTTTTCCATCGACGAGACATTCGGTAGTATTCTTGAAATGTCGGTTCGGTAGAAGGTATCAATTTTTCCATAATCATATCGACAAAATCGGTAATGTCATCACGAACGGCAAATATCAATAAATCGCCTTCCGCTAACTTTTCAACATCCCCTTCATTAATTTTACCGGTTTCTTCATCGAATACATATGGCGAGTAATATTCAGTAAACAAACCAAATTCATCATTTTCAAATATTACTAAGCGAACGGCCTTTAAAGTTACGGCAGTTTGACTCCCTGAACCGCTGTTATCCGTAACCCAAGCATCGGGCATCATTTCAAAGATTTGTTTCTCTAAATCCATCATGAAATCCATTTCTTCAGGTGTAGAGCAATTAAAGTTATAATCTTCGCTATCTTTTTCATACGATAAAATACTTCGTGCTTCATAATCCGCCGTTACTTTTTGGAATTCGTTTTTAAGCCGATAGAAATAGGACTCCTCGGATGGATAACCTAAAACAATCGTTTCGGGTGAATTATTATTTTTAAAAGGGTCATATTTCCCCCCTTCAAAAACACCGCTTACAATGATACAATCAAAAACTTCTTCATCGTTAAATCTTCCTACTGAATAAATGTTTATCGATTGATTTAATTTACTAGTTATATAAGTATTAATCGTTAATGCATAAGAGTCTTTGGGAACAACTATCACTTTTTTTGTATATTTTTTCGTACCACTATCGGACAACAAAGATAAAATTTTTTCCAGTTTGGGGTTGTTTTCATATAAAGCAAAGTGCATATCTTTTAATGTCGAAATAACTATAGTTAGCGCGTCTTTTATCTCAGATTCAACTATTTGTGAATTAAATATTTCATTTAAAAATATTAATTCATTGGACGGCAATCTGGCTGAAACAGTACCGTTCTTAATTAATTCTTCATAAAAAGCTATAGAGAAACAAGCTTGTTCATAAAGTCTTAATAAACCGAAAGCGGATATTGCGAACCTTTTAATGTCGGAATCTTCATTAGCGAAATTGCACATTTTTTTTAATGACTTTCGACATATTATGGGTAATTCGGGATCAAACGGAGGTAATATTTGTTCAAAATCCGTTTTGTGATCTATTTCATTGTCGATAAGTTTCTTAAGTAAAATGTCCCGAGGATTTTCTGTACAAGGCTCATTACATAAATCATCAAGTAATGATAAAAGAGCATCTTTCGACCAATATACCAATGAGATCGGGGTATCGTTTATCTGGAAATCAGGCAAAACACCATATGCTGTTCCAGCTAATAAAATTGTACTATGGACACTACGTCGTTTCATAATATCTTCTAATTCTTGTTTACTAGAAGAGATTATATCGATACCGTTAATAATAACACTCCTAATTCTTTTATCTCTGTCGTTAAATATAATGTCACGAGCTATCGAAATTCGACTTGTAAACATTACTACAGGTCTTGTACGAATGGAATTTCCGAAAAAATCCTCATATGAATCAATCCCCGAAAACCAAGTAGAAGGAAATAATTCACTAAATAAAAAGTGTTTATCTTTATCCGAAATAACAGAATTAATAATTTCCTGAGCATCTTTTTTATTACATACAACTAAAATCGAACATGGTTGAGTTCTTATGGTAAATACATATTCCGTACCAATCCATTCTTCCAAGAATTTTTCAGATGCCCTAACAGTCTTTCGAATTCCTCGTGTTCCTAATGTTTTGGCTTTGCCTTGATACAGTTTTATTCTATGAATACTGGACAAAGGATTACTTATTCTAGTTCCATCATCTTTTAGAACGGTAAAATATTTAGAATCTCGATCTATGCCTATAAACTTACAACGAGTTCTCCCATCAAGAGTAACAGTATCTCCTTCGATAAACTGATTAGCATATTCTTCTATTTGAAAATCATATGTTAGATACCCTGCAATTAACGCGTAAAAAATCGCTTGATAGAATAGTTGATTAGTACCCGGATGCAATAAAATGGTAGTACCGGTTCGTTGGTTATTAATAAAGGCTTTAGCCATTATATTCCGATTAAGCTGCATAAATTTATTATCGATAAGAGGAAAACCGTTGACAAGGCATGGGCGGCGTTTACTCATCTGAATTAAATCAGCCGCAGTTTTCATGAGTTATCCTCCTCTCAAATACTTTCAATCTTAAGAAACTAAAACCGATATAGGCTCAACCTTTTTCCACTTTCTTTGCCTTAAATTTATTTGATACATAAAATCCCACCATTTACTTTATCGGCCCAATTTCCAAGAAATTTACATCTAAAACCAAGTCGAAAGTCGAAGATCGAAAGTCCAAAGTCCAATGTTGAAAAGTCTATTATGTATCGCTTAAAATCCGATCCGTTGGCATTCATCCCAACTCCCCGACACGGCACTTCCTTAAATAGCCCCCGGAGCATGATGGTTACCCGGTTTAAAAAAATTGTAAAGTGAAAAATGTAAAGTTAAAATGAAAATATTTTACCCTTTTCCCTTTACTCTTTTCACTTGTATTTACGGACAAGGGATCGCCCTTAAGACCCCACTTCACCTTAATTTATTAGAAAACCTAAACTACCAATCTCAAACTTTTCAAATAATTGTAAAATGCCCAAATCCAAATATTTGTATATTTTAAAAATAAAATAAAGAAGGCCTTTTTAAAGAATAACATGACTAATTACAAAACTAACTTGCGTTTTGTAAAACACACCTGCGTAATAAAACAACTCCCATCGACTATTAAAAAACAACATGGATTATTGAACAAACCATCTGGAAAATGAAACAAGTAACATTGTTTATGAAACAAACCACATTACTTGTTAAACAAACAACATGGTTTATTGCAAAAGCAATGTGGTTTATGAAACAAACAACATGGTTTGTTGAATATGCAATCTTGATAATGAAACAAACAAGATGGTTGATAAAATTATCCTCATTGATTTGAACAAAACAATATTACTTTTAAAATAACTAACATTGTCTTTGTTAAAGTTAAATAATTTTTAAACAAATCTACAATTATATGAATCTGGCAGCGAGTCTTTCTCCACCTGCCTGATGTTCTACGGCGGCATCAAAAACGCCAAAAAGCAAGATGTCCAAAAAGGAAATCAAACCTACAACACTCAACTGATACCCTTTAAACTTTTGTCTTAGGCCAAGGTTTCTTATACATTCATTGGAAATCAGGTTGGAGTTCCGAACTATTAAAAGATATCTCAGAGATATTAAAAGGCACCTTCGAACTACTAAAAGCTGCCTCCAAGTTACAAAAAGATATCTCCGAACTACAAAAAAGTATCTCCAAGATACCAAAAGGCATCTCAGAGATACTAAAAGCTATCTCCAAACTACTAAACCGGACCTTTTAACCTCGAAGCCGGACCTCAAAGCTCCGGCGCCGGCTATTTCAATCCCGGTTTCGAGTCTTTTGCGACCTCTGCGTCCTCCGTCTCTATATGGTTTAATCGGCTTAAAGCAAACCTTGCGCCTGCCGGAGTTCCTTGATGATCGCCGCTCCCTGGCCGGTGCTGAATAAAATGGTATAGCCCTTCCGGGTGGGGAGGAGCAATACCTGATCCTGATCGGTCACATACATTTTATATTTCCCGCCTTCCCCCCGGAACCAGCCGACCGACAGCCCCGGTAAGCCGATACCGTTCGTGCGCCACTTGATCTTAATCCCGTCGCGTTTTAAGCTAACCACCTTGGCGCCGGCCGCATCGATATCCGCTATATCCAGGCGGGTATTGTAGAAAAGCGACTTGATCGTTAATTGCCCGTCTTTGATTTCGAGAGTATACTTCCAGGCTGAAAAGACCATTATCACGACGAAAATAACGATAACGACCGGAATCACGGCCAAAATCAAAGCCCAGACGTTGGCGGTGAAATCCGGCTTGAGCATCTCAAATTTCATCTGAAATTCTCCTTTCAATAATATAATTTATATTCTTTGATTCCACCACCGGACCTAATCTTATTCACGTCCGTGAAAAGGAAGTCGCTTTACAAATAAACCGCTTCTAATACCCCAGCCAACAAGAACGGAGGTCTTTTCTCGGCAAAAGCTGATATAATAAACACATTTTAAAGGACTGCCCAGTTTTCGATTATTATTCCCGGAATTCGCTGAAATTCCCGTTCATTATTCGTTACCAGGGTTAACCTTTCCGACAAAGCTTGCGCTCCAATCAATAAATCATAGGGGCCGATAATTTGCCCGCTTTTTTCTAAATCAGAGCGGATTCTACCGTAAACTGCGGCTGCGGTTTCCGAGAATGGTAAAATTTCAAAGGGCGCGAAAAACTTAACTAAAGCCAATTTATTGCGCTCCGGGGAAATGCTTTTCGCAACTCCATATTCCAATTCCGCTAAAGTAATTACCGAAATTCCAATCTCATTAACTTCCAACTTTTGCAGCCGCCCGATCACCTGAGGCGGTTTTTGTTTGATAATATAGATACAAATATTTGTATCTAACAAATACTTCATTGGATATTATGCCGTTCCTGATGTTCCGGTTGTCCGCGTTCAAGCATAAAATCATCCGAAAACCCATCCAGTCCGGAGATAAAAGTACTCCAGACGCTGTTTTTGGGGATTAAAAGCACCATATCCTCATACTTTTTGACGAAAACTTCACTATCTTGAACCCGATATTCCTTCGGCAACCGAATCGCCTGACTATGACCATTGGTAAAAACTTTGGCAGTATCCAGTTAGATCGCCCCACTTCATTGAAGTATATATTATAATATATACTAGAATTCTCAGCTTGTCAAAATACCATACTTTTTTCTTGTATAGCTTTCACTATAAAACCCCGATTCATTAAAACCGGGGTTTTTCCTAATTTTTAATTTTATCCCGAATCTGCCCCCAATCCGCGGCGTTGATTTCATAGATAAGCGGACGCTCGCTACTGGCAATCAGATATTTATCTTTGGTGGAGGCCGGATATAGCGTTAACACCAGTTGTGGCCGGGTTTTCTTGAAGGCCAAAGCCAGCCTGCAAATGGGCTTTTCTGCAAAATGCTCTTTCCAAACCGGTTGCCCTTTTTCAAGATAAGCTCCGGAGATTGATAATTTACCCAGCGACTCCAGGACCTCAGCCAGCCGTTTGCCTGGCAACGGATGTTCCCGTCCTTTTTCATCCTGGTAGGTAGCTGTTTTAATCGCTGACTTCGGATGCTCAAATAGTTTTTTCCGGATTTGCTCCTCCGGCTTAAATAGCAATGGAGTCAAAGAATAAGCGCTGTTTAATTTAAAGACCGTCGGGGCGAGATTGGTGGCAATATAATAGTTTTCCCCAACTTTGCTTGTTTTTAGCGAGATTGTTTTCCCGCTTCCCAGACTTAATTCGAACCAGTATTGCGGTTGGTCGAACCCGTATTGCTTTAGATCCCGGACATTATCAATAAAGTCTTCCGCCTGCAAATTTGATAACCCCGACAGCAGCGTCGCCACTTTGCCTGGTTCGACCTTCTCCGGGTAGGGTGTGATGATCCGCCATTCGCCGCCAGCCGGTTGCAACTGGACCTGGCCCGGATACCCTTCTTGTTTCCGGATATTAACGGCCCGGACCTGATTTTCGGCAAGGAAAAGAATTTGCTTATGACGCAGGTTTTTAAGTTCCCGGTCTAAACCCGATTTGACGGAGTTGTCGATAATATAGACTTCCGGTTTATCCGCCAACTTGGCATAATATTCCAAAGGGATCGGCGTCTCGGAACCGATTAAAAATTCGATGGCCGGTTGGTTTTTGATGGTTAATCTTACAGTCAAAGCAGGGCGGTCCAAGCCGTAATCGCCCAATTTTCCGGGACTAGCCACTGTATCCACCACAGTCAACTTGGCAAAGACATTGAGAAAATTCGTCAATACATCCCTATCCGCCTGGTCGCGGACCGGAGCCGTCACGTACCAATTTTTACCTTTTAGCCGCAGGGTAATTTTTGCCGGATCTCCCGGTCCACCGGACCTGGAAATCCCAATGCTCGTGACTTGCTCCGGCTTTAAGCGCAGGATGACTTTGGGACTGGCGGCGTTTTCCTGGGTGGCCGACAGCCACCAGATCACGCCTGACAATCCCACCAAAATGATAACTAGCAGAATGGTCCGATTCAGGTTAAGCATTCTCATACCCATCCTCAGCGCGCCCTCCTCCGGAACCAGATTACGGCGCCGCTGCCTAAAATAAGCACCGGCAGAATGACCAGCACCAACCAACGGATCAGGCCAGCCTGAGCGGCAGTGAGCGTCGCCCGTGTAATATCGACCTGTTTGGGCAGGATGGAAATCCGGTCTTCCTGTCCCAGTAACCACTGGGTCATATTGTAAAACAGATTTAAGTTGCCGGCTTGGGACACAAAGTCATCATCCAGAAAAGTGGCCGTCCCTACCACAATCATCCGGCTTTCCTTGCCGCCTTTATCCGGGCGCTGGGAGACGATGGCCAGCTGGATCGGGCCGGTGGTTTCAGCCGGGTTTTGCGTTACATGGCCGCGAGGATTGGTCTCACCCCATGACTTGCCGCTGCTTTCCAAAATAGTCGCCACTTCCGCGTCGCCCTTATAGTTTTTGAGCTTGATGAGCGACCGGTTGGCCGGAAGGACCACATTGGTATTGGTGGATTTCAATTTAGCGGTGATCGCATGCTCCAGGTAGTTGGGAATAATCGTTGTATAATCAAACAGCGCATGTCGCTCCAATTCAACCACCATACTGTCTTCGACATCAATGCCCCACTCGTTTATCAATTTAATGATGTTGGGAATCCGGCTTTTCCCGGGCAAATAGTCCAATAAAAGCAGCAAACGTCCGCCCCGTCCCAGATAATCTTCGATCAACTTCAACTCCGGGCCGGAGAGATCGGTCTGAGGACCGGCGATGATTAATTGCGCACAATCACCGGGGAACTTGCCGTCTTTCATCAGATTGACCGAAGCCATTTCGTAGCCTTCGCCGGTAATATAATTACGGGCGGATTGATATTCTTTTTCGCCGTGTCCCTGCAATAAATAGAGTTTTTTTGTATCCGCGCTGAGTATTTTGGAAATGGCGCGGGTGAGCGCTTGTTCGCCGGAGAAAGCGGCCGGGCCGTAATAGGATTGCTGGAACATGTCTCCCGGCAAAATACTGAGTTCTTTGACACCGGAGGTCACTACCAGGGTCCCCAATTCTTGAATATGGAATTGTCTGGCCTTACCAGGATTTTTATAAGGATCGATCATTTGAAAACTAATTTTGGCGGATTTTTTTTGATATTCCCGCAAAAGGTCCCTCACGGTCTCCTGTTGGTCCCGATCACCGCTCCGATAAAAACCGTAGACCATCAATTGATCGGGCCGGCGGTCCAATTCTTTTAAGATTTGAATGGTTTGTCCACTTAAGGAATATTGATGATTTTTCGTGGTATCCCAGCGGAAACTGAACCGGGCCGCCAGGAGATTAACGACGATTAAAAGCGCCAGCCCGATTAAGACCAGAAGACCGGCATTACAATTAAAAACCACCTTCCGGAGATCCGTCCTCCCCGATTCACGGTTTCCGGTTGTCGCGTTAAGATTAAACTTCATCTTCTCCACCTCCGGCTTTCAACCCGCCAAATCGTTAAGAGAATGAAAAAAGCCAATACGGATAAATAGAAGATTACATTGGAGGAATCGACGATTCCCTTGCTAAAATCATCATAGTGTTTCATCAGCGATAGGGAACTGACGGCCTCGCCGATCTTGCCGCCAACGGAGTCTCCCAGCCAGTCCATAAGCCACAACAACAGCAAAATTCCAAAACTGATCAATCCGGCCACGATCTGATTATCGGAGAGCGCTGAGGTGAATAACCCGATTGCCGTAAAGGTCGCGCCCAATAATAATAAACCGAATAAACCGGCAATAATAGGGCCCAGATCCGGTTGCGCAAAGCTGAGAATGATTCCGAGGTGGATCAATAACAAGGCCAACATGGTCCCCAAAGCGCCGAGCAGCGCGCAGAATTTTCCCAGAACGATTTCGCTGGTCGAAACCGGCGCCGTCATCAATAATTCTTCCGTGCCCAGCTTCCGCTCTTCGGCCAGGGAACGCATGGTCATGATCGGCGCCATAAACAACAAAACCACGATTAAATTACTAAACGTCAATTGTAAATTGGCCACGCCATAGGTAATGAAAATTCCGTTGAAAAATATCCCGTAGATCATAGCAAACACCGCCATGACCACGTAAGCGACGGGTGATAAAAAATAGGATGCCAGTTCACGCCGGAGCACGGCGCCGATTCTAGTCATGAACACTCCCTCCTTCAGCAACAATTTCCGCGGCCTCCGGTTCGCCGTTTGGATCGGCAGTAGAGATTGATTCGGCCATTTCCGAAGTGGTAAGCCGGAGAAAGACCTCTTCCAGGCTCAAATTAACCAAATGCATCTCCAACAGCGGAATTGACGAACCGGCGAATGCTCTAAACAACGTTTCGCGAATATCTTCTTTAACCTGACCTGTAATCTGATAACGGTGATTTTCATCACCAACAGTGCTTTTCCGCGGCCCGAGATAAGACCAGGTTTTAATATGAGGAATCGTCTGAATCAAACTCTCAATCTCCGGCGGCGCCCCCTTGGCCTCAATTTCGACCCGCTGTTCCTGTTCGAGTTGGCGCGCCAAACCCTCCGGTGTATCGATGGCCACCAAATTACCGCCGTCGATAATGACCACCCTGCCGCAGATCATATTCACTTCCGGCAGGATATGCGAACTTAAGATAACGGTATGTTCCTGGGCCAGACTTTTAATCAAATTGCGGATCTCAATGATCTGTTTGGGGTCAAGTCCGGTGGTCGGCTCATCCAGGATGAGGACCGGCGGCGATAACAGTAAAGCTTGGGCCAACCCCACCCGCTGTTTATATCCTTTCGATAAACTGCCGATAAGTTGGGGCCGGACACCGTTAAGCCCCGTCAGTTCGATTACCCGGTCAACTTCATGATTGACGCGACTTTTAGCGGCGCCTTTCAGGCAAGCGACAAACCTTAAATAACCGGCCACGGTCATCTCCGGGTACAGGGGTGGATTTTCGGGAAGGTATCCGATCTGCTTTTTGACTGCCAGCGGATGTTCGTAAATATCGTAGTCACCTATTTTCACAGTACCGCCGGTAGGGTATAAGTAGCCGGTGATCATCCTCATGATGGTGGTTTTGCCGGCGCCGTTAGGGCCCAGCAGCCCCAAAATCTCTCCCTTGGCGACCCGGAAACTTACCCCTCTGACACCTTTTTGATTCGGATAAATTTTGGTCAGATTTGTAACCTCAATCACTTCTCAACCAGCCTCCTTATCTGTTTATAGCGCAGATTTTTCATAATCGCAAATCCGTTCAATAAAACGAAAAAAATTCCGGCCGGTTCCTTTTTGGTAAGGATTTTGATTCGGTTCCTGTAACGCTCTTTTTATAGAAAGATCATCGTCCACCCGGATGATATTCACCTTAAATATCGTTTCGGCGTAGACGCGGATAATCATTGACGGTCCCTAAGCGTACCTAATCTTATCCATGTCCGAGAATAGGAAATCACTCCACAAATAAAATCAAAACCACCGGCCATTTGATTCGGGGGTTCTTTTTGACGCAGCTTATTTGGATTATCCCGCCGCCCTTCGATAGTGTATCCTGATTTGGAAATAAGCGGTCATAAGAGCGAAATCCAAGTTTTTATGCCTCCTCATTGCCTGTGTAAGAGCTCTCCAAGACCACTCCCATTTTGGCCAGATATGCATCCGGCCTTTACAATTTAAAAACAAAAACCTGCCATTTAGCAGGTATTTTCTAAAATATTGGTAGTCCCAACGAGATTCGAACTCGTGTCACCGCCGTGAAAGGGCG
>JBLNCU010000098.1:0-7271 GCA_050260935.1 Bacillota bacterium | reverse complement strand
AAATCCCGTTAATCCTGTCTAAATTAAATGTTTTATATATTTTTCCCGGCTTGTCCGGGTAGGAGGAAGAAAGGAAATGCATTTATTTAAAACATCAGAAAAATACTTTAAAGTTGACCCGTGGCTGGTGGTGGAGGAAGGGTTCGATCCCGCCAGACAACGGTTGGCGGAATCAATTTTTTCTTTAGCCAATGAATTTATGTGCGTCCGGGGATATTTCGAGGAGGGTTATTCCGGAGATCACCTTCTGGGCAGTTATTTCAGCCAGTTGTACGATATGATGGACATTAAGTATCCTCAAGTTTTTAAAGGATTTATCACCGAGGGCGCGACAATGATCAATGCGGTGGACTGGCTCTACACCCGGATCAACGTAGACGGGGAAGAGTTGGATTTGGCCAGGGTGAAGTTTGCGGATTTCCGGAGAACTCTTAATTTACGAAACGCCACTTTAAAACGGGAATTTGTCTGGACGACCTCGAAAAACAAACAACTGCGGATTACTTTTTTACGGTTCACCGATATCGTGAATACGGCCATGGGATGCCAGCGGATTATTTTTGAGCCGTTGAATTTTTTCGGAGAAGTAAAAATTTGTTCCGGCTTGGACTTTGATACGATTTACGAATTGGCCGCCGGTTGGGATCAAACGCAGGGAACCGGTTCCAGTCAAGAAAAAAAAGGAAACCTTAATTTTTGGACCTGCGAACGGAAACAATTCGCCGATGGTTTTTACTGTATCCAATCCCGGACCCAACGCAGCCGGATAAAGTTATTTTCCAGTTTCAGGCTGGTTTCCGATCAAACTATCAATCCCCGGTTAGTGGAACGCGAGAAGTTTGTTGGAGCGGAATTTTCCTTGCAACTCAATCAAAAACAAATTACTTCTTTCGACAAAATGGTGGTAAACCATTGGGAACAAACTGGTGATGTGGAGCAGGTTTGGCAGAACGGCTTACGCTTGGCTAAAAGCTATTCCGCTGTAACCTATGAACAGGCGCTTGATAAACACAACCAGTGTTGGGCTAATTTTTGGCGGCGGATGGATATTGAAATCCAAGGCGATCCTGAACTGCAACAAGGGGTGAGATATTCCTTGTTTGCAATGTACATCAACTACCACGGGGAGAGTGATAGGCGTAACGTGATTTGTAAACTCGGCGGTGAAGTATATAACGGAGTTAACTTCTGGGATACTGAGATATATTGCCACCGATTGTACATGTTCTTAGACCCAATAATTGCCCGGAAACTGTTGATGTACCGCTATCACTATCTTCTTAAGGCCTTGGAAAACGCCAAGCGGGTTGATCTGGAGGGCGCGCGTTACCCGTTTGCCACCATTACCGGAGTGGAAGAGATGGGGACCTGGCAACATGTCGAGTTGGAAATCCACCAAAATGAAGCGATTTTTTATGCAATCTGGCATTACGACAAAGTTTGCAAGGATAAACAATTTCTCTACAATGAGGGAATTGAGATGCTGTTGCAAATGTGCCGTTGCATGGCCAGTTGGGGCGGATGGAGCCCTAAAAAGGGCGACTTCGGTTTTTATGGGGTGATGGGTCCGGACGAGTTCCATATGATGGTCAATCATAATTGTTACACCAATTATATGGTGAAGAAGATGTTCAACTATACCCTGGAAGTACTGGAGGAGATGAAACAAAGAGCTCCGGAACTTTATGAGCAAGCTGTAAAGAAAGTAAATCTCTCTTCGCAAGAAACCGCCAATTGGAAGCGGATGGCGGATAAGATGCGGATTTTGAAAGATGAAGAGACGGGTATCTATGAACAACATGATGGTTATTTTGATTTACCACATATTGAGGTTAAAAATATTCCCATGTCTCAAGTCCCGATTTATAAGCATTGGGCCTATATCAAGATTTTCCGGTTCAATATGATTAAACAGCCTGATTTTCTTAATCTGCCGTTCTTCTTCAGTCAAGACTTCACGATAGAAGAAAAGAAGGCCAATTATGAATTCTATGAGGCGCGTACCAGTCACGAATCATCACTATCGCCATCGTTACATGCGATTTTAGCGGCTGAATTAGGGAAATTGGATGAAGCGTACAACTTTTTAGCTTATGCCGCTCGGTTGGATTTGGATAATTATAACCGGAACACCGAACAGGGAATCCATTCCTCATCGGCAGCCGGGGTCTGGGCCGGTATGGTATCCGGTTTCGGCGGTCTGCGGACGGATGGCGATTTACTTATATTTAATCCGACGATCCAGGCAAAATGGAATTCCTATAGTTTTAAACTTAATTATGCCGGAGCATTAATTAAAGTGGAAGTTGACAAAGAGTATGCCACTTTTAAGATCGTGAGCGGACCTGATGTCAAGGTTATGATCTATGGTAAAGAAAGTCTGATCAATTCAAATGGCATCAAAATAAAGTTGCTGTCCTTTTAGCCCCCCTAAAAAATAAGTGCAACTTTATTATTTGAATACAGATTAAAGGCTCCATCTTTGTGATGTTTTTTTTAGCTATTATACCTTTTCAGCACCACACAGGCATTGGTGGCTCCAAACCCGAAAGAGTTGGAGATCCCCACCCTGATATCGGCTTTCCGGGCCTTGTTGGCCACATAATCAAGGTCGCATTCGGGGTCGGGATGCTCCAAGTTGATGGTGGGAGGGGCTATTTGTTTGTTGAGCGCCAAAGCAGTGTAGGCGGCTTCGACGGCGCCGGCGGCCCCCAGCAAATGGCCGGTCATTGATTTGGTGGAACTGACCAACAACTTTTTGGCATGCCCTCCGAAGGCTAGTTTAATAGCTTTCGATTCCATGGCGTCGTTTACCGGGGTTGAAGTACCGTGGGCGTTGATGTAGTCGACGTCTTCCCGGCTGATACCGGCCGATTTCAGCGCCAGTTCCATACAACGGGCCGCGCCGGAACCGTCCGGCTCCGGTGAAGTAATATGATAGGCGTCGCTGTTCATTCCAAAGCCGATTACTTCCGCATAGATTTTGGCGCCGCGGTTTTTGGCATGCTCTAATTCTTCAAGAATCAGAACTCCCGCTCCTTCACCCATCACAAACCCGTCCCTTTCGGCGTCAAACGGGCGGCTGGCTTTTTCCGGTTCATCATTGCGGGAGGATAAGGCTTTCATATTCGCGAATCCGGCAATGGCAACCGGAACGATGGTGGCTTCGGTGCCGCCGGTGATCATGGCCTCGGCCTCGCCGCGTTTAATGATATGGAAAGCCTCGCCGACTGCGTGGGTGCCGGTGGAACAAGCAGAGACCGCCGAATAATTTGGTCCTTTGGCTCCAAAGCGAATGGAAATTTGGCCGGGAGCCAGATTGAGGGCCAGGGCAGGGACGAAGAACGGGGAGACCCGGTCTGGGCCTTGTTCATCGCAGACTTTTTGGTAATGAGTGATGGTTTCGATACCGCCCATTCCCGAGCCGACAACTACCCCGACCGACTCCGCGTTCTCCGGGGTGATTTTCAGTCCCGAATCCGCTAGGGCCTGTTCGGAGGCAGCGATGGCAAATTGAATGAAATGATCCATCTTCTTCAGTTCTTTTTTCTCAATATACTGAAGGGGGTCAAAATTTTTTACCTCTCCGGCGATCTTGGTACTGAACTTTTCGGTATTGAACCGGGTAATGGGGGCTACACCAGACCGTCCGGCCATTAGGGACTCCCAATTCTCAGTTGTGGTAAGGCCGATCGGGGTAACCAAACCTATTCCTGTAATCACAACTCGGCGTTCCAAATTTTTCACCTGCTTTGTTTATGATAATTGTTTACTGATTATCGCGTTAATCCGGCGATAAGTTTTAATGTCCTCTGGCGATAAGGCTTCTTGTACTTTTCTATCTATCTCTTCCACCAAAGACTTGATGGTTTCCCTAGCCGCCACGCCACTAGGAGTAAGAAAAATCTTCACTCCCCGCCGGTCGCCGGGATCCCGGCGCCTTTCAATCAATCCTTTCCGCTCCAAACGATCCAGTAATCCGGTCATACTTGAACTCTCCAGGTCCAATTTGGCAGCCAATGATTTCGGGTTTTCGCCGCCGCCGGGGGAGATTTCCAATAATAACAGCGCTTTGGGCACAGTAAGATCATACCCGCTTAAACGTTGATTATAATAACGGGATAATTTCTGCCAAGTGTTTTTGATTAAGAGACAAAAAAGAGGGGGGCTTTGGTTCTCCATGTTTACAATTTAACTCGTATACAAATTATTCGTGTACGAAAAATATATCATGGAGTTGTTCCAAAGTCAATCAAAATTACTGGGATTTTTTTACGTTTGAAGAGGTAAATTAGTTAACGGAGCGAGCGCATGAGATTAAAAGAAATTTCCCAATTTGCCGCTGTGCCGGATGAAGCCGGGGAGATAATCTTTACCGGCATCTGCAATAACTCCAAGAAGATCAAACCCGGGGATCTGTTCATTGCTGTCCCCGGTTGTAAAACCGATGGTTTCTTATATATCGAGGAAGCCTTCAGCCGGGGGGCGGTAGCGGCTTTGGCGGAAAAAGGCACACCGAAATCTCTAGGACAACCGGTCTTGGCGGTGGAGAATATCAGAAAAAAACAAGCTCTGATAGCGGCGGAATTTTTCGGTAAACCCGCCACAAAATTAAGGACTATTGGAGTGACCGGGACCAACGGAAAAACCACCGTTACTCATCTGATTGAATATCTCCTGAATACCGCCGGAAAACCCACCGGCTTAATCGGAACGGTCTGGATTGACGACGGAAAAGCCAGGGAGCGTTCAGATCGGACGACCCCGGATTCCATCGAACTACAACGGCTATTGGCGGAAATGGTTCAAAATGAGGTGCACACCGTAGTCATGGAGGTTTCCTCTCATGCGCTGGCTTTGGAACGGGTGGCCGGAATCGATTTTGATGTGGCGGTTCTCACTAATGTGACTCATGATCACTTTGATTTTCACCGGGACTACCATCATTACCTGCAGTCCAAACTATTGTTGTTTGAAGGGCTGAAAGCAGAACCCGGCGGAAACAAATATGCGGTGGCCAATATTGATGATCCCAGCTTCGCCAGGATAATGGAGATTTGCCAAGTACCGGTATATTCCTACGGCTTCCTGAAGTCCGCCAATACTAGAATAAAGGGGGTCCAAAGGGGCGGTTTCACCAGTACCCTCCATATTAGCCTTTTTGGTGGAGAGTTTAAGGTGGAAACCAGGCTTCCCGGGGGCTTCAATATTTATAATATTTTGGCGGCGGTTACGACTGGTTTTCAAGAAGGAATCCAACCCGACCAACTTAAGCAGGGAATAGCGACTTTTCCAGGCGTCCCCGGGCGCTACCAGGAAATTAACTGCGGCCAACCTTTCCGGGTGATGGTCGATTTTGCCCATAACCCGGCCGCGTTGGAGAATATATTGAAAATGGCCAAAGAGAATACCCGTGGTCGGCGGATAGTTGTTTTCGGTTGCGAAGGGGAGAAGGATCGCTTGAAAAGACCGTTAATGGGGAAGATTGCGGTCGAAAACGCCGAGGTTCCCATTCTTACCGCCGACAATATTCATCATGAAGACCTGGATCAGATTTTTGAGGACGTTTTAAAAGATCTCCAGCCGGAGGAGCGCCAACGGATTTTAGTCGAACCCGACCGGGGCGAGGCCATCAAAAAAGCGGTCGCCTTGGCCAAATCCGGCGATTTTCTGATCGTCGCCGGCAAGGGACATGAGGAATATTTAGTCAAAGGCTCCGAGTATCACCGGTTCAATGATCTGTCGGTATTGCGGGAAATATTGGCTGAAAATTGGAGCGCCAGCAAGGTTTAGTTTATTTTATTATCAAGGGTTAGCTCGGATAGGAGCCGGAAGAAAACCATTCTACGGCCAAATTAGATTTCAAAAGTGTTTGAGGGTTTTCGGGGTTTCGGGGTTAAGTTGACTCCTGAATTCTAACCATACCAACCCCCATTTTCACTTTAGCTTCTGGATTCTGACTCCCGGCTTCTGAAAATGCTTAATAACCGGTATTAAATTTTGGTAAAATGGGAGGGCGCAGGGGCCTTGGTCGCGAAGTAAAACCAAATTAAAGACGATATGGGGGAAAAAATGGATTTAGAGGTTGCTTCGAAGGCCCGCGGTTTAATATTCGATATTGACGGCACCTTAATAGATACGATGCCGATTCATTTCCGGGCGTGGCAGCTGGTTGCCAAAAATTACGGATTCCGGTATTCAGAGGATATGCTCTATAAGTACGCCGGATTTCCCACTACCGAGATTGTTTTAGATTTCAGCCGGGAGCAAAAAATTGATTTGAATATTGAAGAGGTTGTCAAGGCCAAAAACGACGCCTATCTCAGCCTATCGAACGGGCTTAAGCCGATTGAGCCGGTCTTGCGGCTGGTTGAGCAGTACTACGGAAAACTGCCGAT
The DNA here is from genome assembly GCA_050260935.1 of Bacillota bacterium. Lineage (GTDB taxonomy): Bacteria > Bacillota > UBA4882 > UBA8346 > UBA8346 > UBA8346. Next base: position 873 of record JBLNCU010000098.1, on the reverse strand, counting down.
GGCGCTTGGCACCGGGGAATACCGGGATATCGCCTGGAATAATATTAAAATAGCCGGAATCGATCGCTATTTTAAGGTTGTGGTCACCGCCGACGATGTCGTGAAACCCAAACCGGACCCGGAGACCTTTCTAAAATGCGCCGCTGAAATGAATATCCCGGCTGAATATTGCCAGGTGTTTGAAGATGGCGAGTTGGGGCTGGAGGCCGCCAGACGGGCCGGGATGATCGCCACCGATGTCAGGCGTTGCTTAAAAAAGATGGGGAATATGTAGGTTAAATTATATTTTTAGGCATAAATATTCAGAAAAAGCCCGGAAACTAACTCCGGGTTCTTTTTAATTTAATGGAGGCCCTCAAGTATGAAAATGGCTGTTTTAGCGGATATTCACGGTAATGTTTTAGCCCTGGAAGCGGGTTTAAAAGATGTCGAACGGCGAGCGCCGGATTTTATTTTCTGTCTCAGTGATCTTGTCGGGAATGGCGCTTTTCCCAACGAAGTCATCAGTCCTATACGCCGGAGCCGGATTCCCACTATTATGGGCAATTACGACGAGGGAGTTGGTTACAAGGATGACTGCGGTTGCCTTTTAAGAATGAAGAACTAGCGGAGCTTGGGCATAGCTCGCTGATATGGCCCAAAAACAATGTTTCGGATGTTCGGATGAGAACAAGGATTTTTTAAGAGGGCTATTTAGAAAATTGAAATTTACTACGGTAAAAAAATCCTCTTGGTTCATGGCAGTCCACGCCGGATCAATGAATACCTTTTTGAAGACCGTCCGGCTGATTAAAATCGATTTGCGGAGTATGGCCCAAAAAGCTGAGCGGATATACACCTTCGAGGAAAAATCAAATTTAGAAGAAAAACTGT
>JBLNCU010000097.1:0-4422 GCA_050260935.1 Bacillota bacterium | reverse complement strand
GGATGGGGGGTGGATTTTGGCAAAAACCGACGGACACTTCGATCAAACCGGAGTATAATTTGATTGAGGAGGCATTGTTAATGAAACGTAACTTGGTAAAAGGTTTGTTCTTGCTTTTAGTTGCAGCGCTTATCGGCAGCACTTGCGTATTTGCCGCGGATCCTGTTAAACTTACTCTTTTCTTTTATAAGCAAGAGATCAACAACCAACTGCAAGAAATGGTTGATACCTTCAGTAAATCACACCCGGATATCTCCATTGACTTGCAGATGATTCCCAATGACAGCCTGTCCTACATCCGGTCCAAACTGGCCAGCGGCCAAGCCCCGGAGATACTTCAAATCCAATCCTACAGCAACGTCTTTGAATTTGCCCAATCCGGCTGGTTGCAAGACCTTTCCAAAGAGCCGGTCCTAAGCAAGGTGGTTGAGAGCACCAAAACTTCCGTTACATACAAAGGCAAGATTTATGCTCTTCCGATGGATGTGGCCGGTATCGGGATTATTTACAACAAAGACATCTTCAAAAAATACGGCTTAAAACCGCCGGCGACTTTTAAAGAATTACAAGCGGTCTGCGCCACTTTGAAGAAGAACAAAGTGACCCCGTTCGCTTCGATGTTCAAAGTAAACTGGTCGCTTGGACATTTCATCTCCATGGTTCACACCACGTTAGCCGGGCCGAAGGTATTGCCGTGGATTGAATCGATGAATTCCGGTAAAGGCTCTTTCGCTGATCCGGTAAATATAAAAGACGTCTTTAGAATGCTGGACTTCTACAAAGCCAACTCCGATCCCAAAGCCGCCGAATTTGACTGGAACGAACAACAGGCCTCTTTCGCCAAAGGCGAAGCCGCCATGATGGTTCAGGGTCTTTGGTCCTACGGCGCCGCCATCGCTACCAATCCTAAGCTGAATTGCGGCTTTATTCCTTTCCCCTGCACCAACAATCCAAAAGACGCCAAACTCTTTGCCGATGTTGATTCTACTTTTGCAATCGCCGCCTCCGCCAGCCCGGAGAAGACCAAGGCCGCCAAAGCTTTCTTGGAATGGCTCGGAACTCCGGAAGCGATTAAGATCTGGGTTGACAAATGCAAACTGGTCCCGACCTTCAAAGGCGCTGATGTGAAATCCATGGATGCTCCCTTCCAGGATCTCGTTGCTTACCTTAATTCCGGGAAGACCAATCCCTGGGCTTTCGCGATGTATCCAACCCCGGCATTTGAAGACGCTTGTAAAAACGGGGCTCAAGAGTATATCTTCGGCAGAAAGAACGCCCAACAAGTCGTTCAATACTTTGATGAGACCTGGAGAAAAGCGCAGAAATAACCCCCTGACTTTCCGGAAGAATAAGCGGGAGTACTCCCTCTTATTCTTCCTTTTTTGCGAAAGGAGAAAAAATGGTCAGCACTAAAAAGAATCGCTTCTTCTATTTTGGCTTGTTTTTGCTTCCCGCCCTGATTCTTTATTTATTATTTTTTATCATCCCATTTTTTCAAGGAATCCAATTTTCTCTAACCGACTGGAACGGGATTGTTCCGGAAATCCCTTTTAATATGAATAAGACTGATTTTGAGAGCAAGGTAATAGCCAAATTGTCAAACAAGGATAATCTGGCCTTTTTGCTTAAATATTACCGCCTAAACGACTCCGGCGATACTTACAACTTGACCAACTGGATTCAGGAGAAAGGCCAGACCCGACAGCTCAATAATGATGAAAGAAAAAGGATTAAAAACATCTTCAAATCAGTGGGCATTACCCCTATTAAATATATTGGACTCGAAAACTATAAACAGATGTTCCAAAAAGACACCAGGTTCGTTCCCAGATTTGAACAGCAGTTTCTTTTCAATGAGTTTGCCGACTTACCAACAACTATAAAATCCAAAAGTTTTAATCAGGAACTTTTAAATCATATTTCCCAGCGGCGTGAAAAATCATTGGTATTATCCAACTATACATATGATAAAAAGTCCGATTCATATATACTTCGAAAGAATATTAACGATACTGATTCCGAAAAGCTAAGGGCAATCTTAAGCCAAAAAATGTATAAAACCGTCTTTATCCCGGGCGTTCTTGGCTTTACGATGTTTTTTACCCTTTTTAACGTTATCTTTGGCAATTTACTGGCTTTGACATTCGCGTTGATATTGGATGCCAAAATCCGGACCAAAAATATTTTACGCTCTATTTTCTTCTTCCCCAACATTTTAAGTCTGGTAATAGTCGCTTTTATCTGGTCATTTATTTTCAGATTGATCATGCCGCTGGTAACCGGAATCTCCGTCTGGCTCGGCAGCCCGGATCTGGCCCCTTACGCTTTACTAATGGTTACGATCTGGCAGGGCTGCGGCTGGTTAATGGTAATTTATTTGGCCGGCTTGCAGACTATTCCGGATGAAGTTATCGAGGTGGCGGAGATCGACGGCGCTCACTGGTGGCAGCGTATGTATCATATTGTTTTCCCTTTACTACTCCCGGCTTTTACAATCTGTATCTTTTTTAGTCTTTCGAATTCCCTGAAAACTTTCGATATCATTATGGCCTTGACCCAAGGAGGTCCCGGGTACGTTACCACACCAATCGTTTTAGATATTTACTATAACGCTTTCCGTGATAATCTCTACGGATACGCCACCGCTAAAGCAGTATTCCTTTGCGCTATTATCATGGTGGTCACCGGCATTCAATTATCCATCATGAAAAGGAAGGAAGTGGAGTTATGAGCGCGTCAGATCTTCGTGAAACAAGGGAAAAACTCTTTCGGAAGCAAGCTCCCTTTTCAATAAAAAATTATTCTTGGGTGTTCTTGGAAATTATAATGTGGCTGGTCGCCTTGTTGTTTCTTTTCCCGGCCTTGTTTATCCTGATCAATTCCTTTAAATCCGACGCCCAAATCACTTTAAACCCAATTTCCTTCCCACAGACGCTAGGTTTGGAAAACTACATCAACGCCTGGAAAGAAACAAATTTTCCGGTGGTCTTCTGCAACACCTTAATCATCACTTTATTAAGTACGGTTGGAATCATTCTGGTAAGCGCAATGGCTGCCTATATTTTAGCCAGAACAAAATGGAAACTCAGTTGGCTTATCTATCTACTCTTCACTTTCTCGCTGGTGGTCCCCTTCCAATCGTTTATGATCCCCTTGGTTAGAACAGCCAAGGAATACGGCTTACAAAACGTCCTGGGGGTTGTTCCCATCTATATCGGATTGGGGTGCCCGCTCGCCATCTTTATGTATCACGGGTTTATTAGAAGTGTGCCGGTTGAAATCGAGGAATCGGCGGCAATCGACGGAGCATCGACATTTAGAACATTTTTTCAACTAGTGTTTCCGGTTTTAGCACCGGTAACAGCCACCATCGCTATCTTGGACACGCTATGGATTTGGAATGATTTTTTACTTCCCTTGATAATTCTACCGGCCAAATCCACTTTGCAATTGGCCCAATTTGGCTTCTTCAGTTTGTTTAGACGGCAGTATTCATTGGCAATGGCCTCATTAGTCTTGTCGGCGGCGCCGGTTGTTATCCTCTATTTTCTGCTGCAGAAATATATCGTTAAAGGAGTGGCCGCCGGAGCCGTCAAAGGATAATCATTTCCGGTTAGTTTTGCTAACCCCGGGAAAACTATTCCGGGAGGTGTTAACTTGAAGGCAACCGCAACCAGTTGGGCTGTTACCGGCACCGGCGCGGCGGTTTCCGGTTTAGGAGCGACGCTGTGGAAGAGTAAATGGGGAGCCGCAATAATGGGATTTGGTTTAGCCCATGTGGTACTTGGTTTACTTGATCTGGCCCGTCCGACCGTACGTAAAGCTTAGTTCCTCCTGAAAAGAGAGACCTGCTAAAAAGCCGGTCTCCCCTTTCATTTATCAATTTTAACTACCAATTAGTTACCCTACCATCATTCAATATTGGTGATTTTGGATGACCACCTAAATTTGCCAACCTCTAAATACTTCGACTCTGCCAGATGGTTGGCCACTAGTTGAATTGGGAGGATGTCCAAAATAGGCGTCATAAATTCATCCATTGGCGGAAACTGGATACTCATGAATCCCGGATGGGATATATGCGGATCTTGGTTGGTGATAAAAAGAACTTTACCGCCTTTATCGAAAATATTCAAAGCCAATTTACGACTGATATCATAGGTTAATCCTTCGGGGGCCACGATAATGCCGGTAAAATCCCCATCCACCATCTCAAAAGGTCCATGTCGGAATTCTCCACTATCGATACTAATTGAAGGATATTTAACCGCTTCCTTTATAAATAGACCCCCCGAGTAAACTGTACTGTGTGCATAACCTCTCCCGAGTAAACATAAATAGGACGGAAACCCTAAAAAAGTACTCAACTTTTTCAAGGTTTCGGAATAGCCAAGCAGGAATTGCTCCATATTATCGAAGGCT
>JBLNCU010000096.1:0-3051 GCA_050260935.1 Bacillota bacterium | reverse complement strand
TGCCCGTGTTTTTTCCTAAGAACAAAATTAAGATGATTATTACCCAGAACCAATTTCCGCCAAAGAAGCCATTGAATAATCCGTCAAATTAGGACCCGGCCCTTCAACCTCACCCCCTTTTCAGTTCAATTGTCTGGTGGACCGTCAGGAGAATTATAGCCTGCCGGTTCAACTAGTTTTCTCATTAGAACGCCCATCAGATTGGTTAAAAGTTCATTTCCAACCGGCGACTTTAAAAAATCGCTTCTCATTAGTTTAAGCAAATTCCCAATTATCTCTGGCCCACTGGGAAGCATGTTAAGCCCCTGACTTAATCTTTTTGGGCGGAAAACTCTCTCCAGGGATAAGGCTCCGGCCCCCTGGAGACTCCGGCCCAATCCCAGATCTTTAGCGGATTGTATTAACTGTTGCTTAAGTTGACTGGGATTTAAATTTGGCATTCTCTCCAGGATTAGGGCGGCGCATCCCGCCGCCAACGGAGCGGCCGCTGAGGCCCCGGAGATAATTGAATAATCACCTTCTATGTTTATAGAAGTGATTTGGTTATCCGGAGCAACCAAGTCCGGTTTCAAAAACAGGCCGGGGTTTCCGGCTACAACTGGCGAAGTAAGCCCGGCGTCATCGGCTATAATCGCTTCTTGGCGGTTTAAACCGGCGACCTTGACTATTCCGGGATATATTCCGGGAGAGTTCAAATTTAGAACTTTTTCGTTTCCTTTGCCGATGGCGCTAAATATAGTTATTCCCTTGCGCCAGGCTAGGGCTGCAGCGCGGCATAGAGGATCCCTTCGATAGACATCTTGAGCTGCAGTTCCCAGCGATAAGTTGATAATTTTAATGTTTAAAGACGGAAGGCTTTTAAGGCACCATTCAAGCCCGGCTATTACATCCGAAACCCTTCCCCTTCCGTATTGATCCAGGACTTTTATCCCCACCAGCCATGAACCCGGGGCCATTCCTTTCAACCTTCCTCCCGAGGAATACCCGTTACCGGCGATTATCCCGGCGATCTGGGTTCCATGACCGTTGTCATCGTAAGGTTTTTTCTCATGTTTCAGCAGATCGTTCCAGGCTAAGATACGGTTATCCGGTTTAATCAGATCCTCATGAGGATAAATACCGGTATCAAGAATGGCAATCACTACCCCCTTGCCGCTATAACCCGTTTCCTGAGCCACGGTAACCCCTAAACCCGGGGCCGCCTTATCGAGCATTGCATAAACCGTGGCATCATGCCATAATTTGGCGACCAATGGTGATTTGGCCAATTCTTTCACAGCAGAATACGGAACCTCCGCCGCCAGAAAGGGGAGAAACTCAAATTTCCGCCCCAATTTACCCTGATTATTCCTGACCAGCTCCGCTATTTTAGTGGCGTGACCGCCGCCGGTTTCTATCAACAGATTACAAGTCGCATCCGGTGGTGTTTTTAAGTAATAATCTCTCAGAACCGGCGTAAGCTTTCCGGCCCAGCCGTTACGCAATCCTAATACCGTCACCATCTTACCTCCAAAGGTCCAGTGCTTAAATTATTATATTCCCCGTTACAAAGTAGTCCCCCACCCCAGCATTGCTGGGGCAATCGAAAGGATGAAAATAAGTCTCTATCGAACTATTCATTGCCGGACGAAGAAGGTCGGTTTTCCTTGGTGCCGGGAAGCCCGTGAAGTAGTCTGACCTTGGCGAATTGAGGCACAACGAAATGTCGCCCCGAAAGGGAAGCACGATAGATAGAATCTTTTACCGACATTCGCCACTCCGGTAATGAATGGAGGGAATACTATGCAAATCATTTATTCTCACTGCTGTGGGCTAGACGTACACAAACAAACGGTCGTAGCCTGCTTTATTACGCCAAACGGTAAAGAGATCCGAAGTTTTGGAACCATGACCGGAAGTTTACTGGAGATGGCCGACTGGTTGGTCGCAAACAATTGTCAGGCTGTCGCCATGGAGAGCACGGGAGTTTACTGGAAACCCATTTACAATATCCTTGAAGCAACCGGCATAAAGATTCTGGTGGTCAACGCCCACCACATCAAAAACGTTCCGGGCCGTAAAACCGATGTGAAAGACTCTGAATGGATTGCTGATCTGCTGCAACACGGCCTACTTCACGGAAGCTATATTCCGGATCGTGACCAACGGGAATTGCGGGAGTTAGTCCGTTACCGGACCAAGCTGACTCAGGAACGTTCCCGCGAAGTGAACCGGATTCAGAAAGTCCTCGAAGCCGCCAATATTAAACTGGGCGATGTCACCTCCGATGTGATGGGTAAATCCGGACAAGACATTTTACGGGCGATTATTTCCGGCAACTCAAACCCGCAAAGTATGGCCCAAATGGCCCGCGGTAGACTGAAAAGCAAAACCGAGTTGTTGGAAAAGGCATTAACCGGGTTGATCGGCCCTCATCAAAAGATGTTATTGGAGACACAGCTTCGCCATATTGATTTTTTGAACGAAGAAATCCAAAAGCTCAGCCAAGAGATTGAGAGCCGGATGCGCCCTTTTGAGAAAGCCATCGAAGCGCTGGATGGCATTCCCGGTATATCCCGAACCAACGCGGAGCAGATTCTCTGTGAAACGGGCCTTGATATGAGTAGGTTCCCCACCGATAAGCATTTTGCCTCATGGGCAGCGCTATGTCCCGGTAATAATGACAGCGCGGGTAAACGCAAGAGCGGTAAAACCCGCAAAGGGAATATGGCCCTAAAAGCCGCATTAACTCAGGCGGCAATTTCTGCTTCGCGGACAAAGGGCGCCTATTTTAATGCGATGTACCGTCGTCTGGCAGCCCGAAGAGGAAAAAACAAAGCAATTATTGCCGTTGCTCATGCCATCCTGGTCACGATTTATCATATGCTCAAAGATGGCTCCAGTTATCGGGACTTGGGCGTTAATCATTACGATCAAATCAACAAAGAGGCGGTGATTAAACGGTCTATCAAACGGATTGAAATCCTGGGCTATAAAGTTACTCTTGAACCGGTTGCTGCATGACTTATTTGCTTGTCAAGGTTCAAATGCACGGGAGTATTTTCTAGATAG
>JBLNCU010000095.1:0-3605 GCA_050260935.1 Bacillota bacterium | reverse complement strand
TCTCAGCCATGCGATCTCCCCCTCAAAATAAAAAATCTTATGCGCAAGACATAAGAAGGTAGAGATCAATTATTAAAACCTTCCTAGCCTCGCAGGACTAGCATTAAAGGGTTATTCATTGGTAATAGCTTATCAAAGTAAATTGAAGATGTCAATAACTAAATCCTAAAACTGATTCCTTCCATAAACTTCAGTCAAAGAAAAAGGCCAAAATCGATGATTTTGACCTGACATTCCTTTTAAAGAGCTTTCCTGGATATTTAACCGGTTCTCCGGTCCCGGTTAAACATAACTCGCCACTTTCGATTTTTGCCTATAATCCTCGAGAAAATTCTCCAACCGGTCGAAAGCATCCTTCAAAACATTTACCTCCGGCAGGATGACCACCCGGAAATGGTCCGGCTCGGGCCAGTTAAAACCGGTTCCCTGCACCAACAATACTTTTTCCTTTAACAGCAAGTCCAGCACGAATTGTTCATCATCCTGGATATTGAACCGGGCCGCGTCAATCCTGGGAAAGACGTAAAAAGCCCCTGTCGGTTTGGTGCAGGAAAGTCCAGGGATTTCATTGATCCGCTTGTAAGCGAAGTCGCGTTGTTCCTTTAGCCTGCCCCCCGGCTTGGTCAGATCTTTAATGCTTTGGTGCCCGCTTAGGGCCTTGGGAATAATATATTGGGCCGGGACGTTACTGCACAACCGCATCGAGGTGAGCATATTCAGCCCCTCGATATAACCGGCGGCGATTCGCTTATTGCCGCTCAAAACCATCCAGGCGGAGCGAAAACCGGCGATCCGGTGCGACTTTGACAGGCCGTTCAGGGTCACAAAGAAGGCTTCCTCCGATAAAGAGGCGGTCGCCGTATGCTCAACCCCGTCATAAAGAATCCGGTCGTAGATCTCGTCGGAGAAAACTATCAGATTACGGGCGGTGGCCAGTTCCACGATCTTCCGGAGAATCTCCACCGGGTAAACCGCGCCGGTGGGGTTGTTGGGGTTAATCACAACTATCCCTTTGGTATTGGGGGTGATTTTCCGCTCCAGATCGTGAAGGTCGGGATACCAGTCGGCCTGCTCGTCACAGAGATAATGGACCGCCTTCCCGCCCGCCAGGTTTACCGCCGCGGTCCACAAGGGGTAATCCGGAGCGGGTACTAAAATCTCATCCCCGTTGTTCAACAGCCCCTGCATGGCGATCATGATTAACTCACTAACGCCGTTGCCAATATAGACATCGTTAACGGTCACCCCGGGAATGCCTCTTTCCAGGGAGTAGCGGCAAACCGCCTCCCGGGCCGGGAGAATCCCCTTGGAGTCACTGTACCCTTCGGCCAGCTTAAGGTTGGCGCTCATTTCAGCGAGTAACTCAGCCGGCGCCTCCAGGCCGAACGGAGCCGGGTTGCCGATATTCAACTTCAGGATCCGGGCGCCCTCATCCTCCATCCGTTTGGCCTCATCCAAAACCGGCCCCCGGATATCGTAACAAACGTCGTTAAGTTTGGTCGACTTTTTAAAAGTATCCATTTTAGCACCTTCTCTTTATTAATTAGCTAGGCTTTTAACTGTTTCGCCGATGATTCGAAACCCTTGCTCCATCTCCGGAAGATCAACCCTGGAGATTCCAAGCCGGAAGGTATTCCAGCCGCCGCCATCGGTAAAGAAGATATCCCCCGGGAGAAAGAGGACTCCCTTTTGATAACAGGCGGCCAGCACTTTCCGGGCCTCAATGCCTTCAAGCTCTATGAAGATATGCAGCCCTCCCTCGCCCCAAATCTTCTTGCAGGGAATATATTTTTGAGCTAAGGCGACGGCTGTCTCGTAGCGTTTTTTATAAACAGCCCGGGCTTTTCGTAGATATTTCTCAAATTGCCCGCTTTGCAGGTATTCAAATAAAACGGCCTGATCTAAGGTTGAGGTATGGATATTGATACTCCGCTTGATGCTCTCCAAAACCGAGATAAAGCGGGAATCACCCATAACCCAGCCAATTCGCAATCCCGGAAACAAAATCTTCGAAAAGCTTCCCAGGAAAACAAGGCCGTTGCCGGCGCCGGCCAGCGCCAAGAGCGGCGCCACATGCGAGCCGGAGAACTTAAGTTCCTCGTTGAATCCGTCCTCGACTACCGGAACCCGGCGCCGGGCGAAGAGTTCCACCACAGCCAGTCTCTTTTCCAACGGCATTACCAGGCCGGTGGGATTGTGATAAGAAGGTATCAAGTAACCCAGTTTCACTTTTTCCCGGGAGAGCGCCGCCGCCAGTTTGTCGAGGTCGATCCCGGATTCAGTCATCGGGACGCCAAGAATATTTAGATTGGAAAGGCGCATCATCTTTAAAGCCGTGTTATGGGTAGGATTTTCACAGACAACGGTCTCGCCGGGACTGGTTAAAGCGAGCAATGTAAGGTGGAAAGCCTCGGTAAATCCGTTGGTGACCAGGATGTCCTTTCCCGAAGGGTCTACCCCTTTATTCTTCATGTATTGCATTAAGAATTCGGCCAGGGGTTTGTATCCTTTGGCATAACCGTAATTCAGCAATTTTTCCCCGTTGAGGGCGATCCGGTTTAAAAAAGCCCTTTTGAACTCCTCCATCCCGAAGAGCTTCTCATCCGGGGCGATGCTCTTAAAAGAGATTAAGCCCTTTACCCATTTCAGTTCGTTTTTTTCGATGTCCAGGGTCACCGCTTTTTTTGCCAGGTCCGAGGCCCGTTCCACCCAGTCCAGCTCCAAACCGGCCCCGGTTTTCACCGGAGCGGCGTTGACGAACGCCCCCCGCCCCCGTATGGTATGAATAAACCCGTCATCCTCCAGATATTGATAGGCCAGGATAACCGAGTTCCGGCTGACCTTTAAAATCGCGGCCAACTCCCGGGTGGCCGGCAGGCGGGAACCGGCCGGCAGCATCCCTTGGAGGATCAATTCCTTGATGTAATCCCTTATCTGCAGGTAAACGGGGCGGTTCGCTTGAAGCCGCAAATCGGTATACATACCAAATCTACCTCGTAATTCTATTTTAAACTTCTTTGGAATATATAAAAGAGCCACGCCGGAGCGATTTTCAGCCGCCGGCGGTTGGGATCGAAGTAATGATAGGCCGGTTATGATTTTAAAACTATGGGCCAATTATATCACTAGAGAAAATTTTTTGTAAAGTAAAGGGCTGGGAGCGGCGATCAAGATTTGGGGGATGAAAGGATTTGTGGATTGAGGAGTGGACCCTAATTTGCCCCATAATTGACGGTATTTTGTTGGGCAAAACCATTTTCGGAACCGGGATTAGCCCGATTGCATGGAGTTCGGAACCGCCCGCGTGAAGACGTTGAAATTTGGCCGGAGTTAAATGCTGCCGGGAAATGGCCCGTTCCTACAGAGTGAACCCAAATTTTAGGCTTCGGAGTAGAGAGGATAGGTGAGTCGGGGTTGGGCTACCGGGGTTCTAAGAGCGACTCGTGACCTAGGACAGGGATGTCCAAGAGCGACCCTCTGTCCCTGAGAGGGACGACCATCATGCTCCGGGGGAACTTAAAACGCAATATCTAGGCCTCCAATTCAAAAATAAATTATTTAGTTGAGTATTTTTAGAGGCAAATGGTTGTTAGTCTCCGCTGGTC
>JBLNCU010000094.1:0-10921 GCA_050260935.1 Bacillota bacterium | reverse complement strand
TGACGAATATTTTGGCCGCGGCGCCTATTGCCTATGTCAAATGGGATATGAACCGCCATATGACCGAGATTGGCTCACCGCAATTGCCTCCGGAAAGGCAACGCGAAACCGCCCATCGGTATATTCTGAACCTTTATAAAATGATGGATGAGATGATTACTGCTTTTCCGCAGGTCCTCTTTGAAAGTTGTTCGGGCGGAGGAGGGCGTTTTGACCCCGGAATTCTCTATTATATGCCCCAAACATGGACTAGCGATGATACGGACGCTGTCGCCCGTTTGCGGATTCAGTATGGCACAAGTATTGTCTATCCTGCTATTACCATGGGGTCTCATGTATCGGCGGTTCCAAATCATCAGGTTCAGAGAATCACATCTTTGGAAATGCGGGGGCACGTAGCCAGTTCCGGGAATTTCGGTTATGAGCTTGATCTTAATAAACTTGACCCGGCCGAACAAGAACTGGTCAAAAGCCAGGTGGCCTTTTACAAAGAAATCCGGCCTATTGTGCAGTTCGGTGATTTTTACCGGATTCTCGATCCCTTTGAAGGGAATGAAGCGGCTTGGATCTTTGTAACCGAAGACCAAAGGGAAGCTGTGGCTTTTTATTTCCGGGTGTTGGCTATAGCCAACCCGCCATTAGTGAGGGTCCGTTTAAAAGGATTGAACCCGCTGGCGGATTATGAGATCGCGGGTGAAAGCGGGGTATTTGGCGGGGATATACTGATGAATGCCGGCCTGAATATCCCCGCCCGGAAAATGCTTGGCGATTTTCAAAGTGTTTGTTGGCGGCTAAAGGCTTTATAGGGATTTTTTTACCTAAGCTATTTTACCCAACTCCTCCTATATTTTTTTCATCCCCGGCATACCGCCCATGTTTTTGGGCGATTTTCAATTTGCGACAGCAAAATATAAGATGAATCAATGTTTCCAAATAAATTCTTTCAGAAAGAATTGGCCGTCGGATGTTTTAACCCTGCATAATTAAAAATTTGGCAGGAAATTGGTTAAACCCGGTTCAAGAAAGTTCCGATAATTACGTAAAGGGAATTTTTTTGGGAAGGACTGGTTGCCGGATGCATTGTCCGAGATGCGGCGCTCCGATAGCCGATGACCAATATACCTGTTCCAAATGCGGCTATTTTGAAGAAATTGCGGTTATTGCCAAGCTGAAAGAGGCCGCGCCCAAACCGGAGACGCCTGCCGCCAGCACTTACGCTGGGTTTTTCAGACGGGGTGCGGCATTTATCCTTGATTATCTCATCCTTTTTGGGTTGGAGATTTTAAGCGCCGGGGTGATCGCTGGGATTATTTCCGCTATGTCGGTATTTACCAGGAAGCCGTTGGATTTTCATATTATTAGCGGGTTTGCCGGCGGTTTTGGGGCTGTATTGGCTGTGGCTATTCATTGGGGCTATTTTACCGGTTTTGAAACCTCGAAGTATCGGGCTACGCCGGGGAAGAGGATGATGGGAATATATGTAACCGACCTGGATCAGAAGGGCCTGTTTTTTGGGCAGGCCAATATAAGGTATTGGGCGAAAATTCTTTCTATGCTTCCTTTGTTTTCCGGGTTTATTTTGGCCGGGCTTACCAAAAAGAAGCGGGCTTTGCATGACTTCATAGCCGGGACCATCGTCTTAAAGGACAAAAAGCCGGAACTGGAGATTACGGAAGGAGAAACAACCGACTTTGGACAGCCTGTTGGAAACCATGAAGGAAGAGGGAAGAATGTAATATAAATCTTCGGCCCTCCGGGAAACCTATTAAAAAGAAGGTATAATCAGGAGGGCCGTTATGGGTAAAGAAGGAAATGAACCAAAGAAGCTTGATTTCAAGTCCACTCTATTGCTGATTGTTATGACCACACTGCTAAGCACTATCGCCACAGGCAGTATTCTAGCCAGTATGCTGCATCAAGGGGGCCAAAATCTTTTAAAGGCCGGTTTAACTGAAAACACCACCCCGGTAACGGAGATCGCCAAAAAAGCCGGGCCTTCCATTGTCGGAATCAGATTGACCATCAGTACCTCCATAGATCAGATCTTCAGCTCCGGGGCTGAGTCTTCACAAATAGAAGGTTCGGGAATAATCATCCGGGAGGACGGCTTTATCATGACCAACTACCATGTGGTCCAGTATGCCGATCCGCGCAACGCCGACCAACAAAAAGTAACCCTGGAAGTATTCCTGCCCGATAAAAGACAGGCCAACGCCAAATTCATCGGGGGCGACCCTTTAAACGATCTGGCGGTGATCAAGATCAATCTGAAAAACTTACCAGTAGCCGATTTGGGGAATTCTTCAAAGCTTGAGGTGGGGGAATTGGCTGTGGCGATCGGGAACCCTTTGGGTTTGGAATTTGCCGGATCGGTAACCGCCGGGGTGATCAGCGCTTTAAACCGGACGGTTTCAGTTGAAGACCGGACTTTGAATTTAATTCAGACCGACGCCGCCATCAACCCCGGCAACAGCGGAGGGGCCCTGGTTAACTCCGAAGGAAAGGTCATCGGGATTAATACCGTGAAAGTATCGGTATCCGGCGTAGAGGGCTTGGGTTTTGCCATCCCGGTTAATGATGCTAAACCGGTAGTCGACCAATTAATAAAATACGGTTATGTAAAAGGCAGGCCCTTTATCGGGATCAGCGGCCGGGATATCACCGAGGCCCTGGCCCGGTACTATGATCTCCCGGTCGGAGTATTTATTATAGCGGTAGTGCCGGGCGGCGGCGCCGCCAAGGCCGGTATCAAGAAAAGGGATATCCTGGTCGGGATGGCGGGGAAAAAGATAGCCACTATGCAAGACTTGAACGAGGTCAAAAGAGCGTATAAGGCGGGAGATACTGTCAAGGTTGAGATCGTCAGGGGCAAGAAAAAGATCAGTTTAAACCTGACCTTTACTGAAGAGCACTAGTTTCTCGATAAGGAAAAGCCAAGACAGATATCGCCTAAAAGAGGTTTGACTACCGCTGGAAGATGTGATAAATTAATTTATATTATTTCTATTAGTTTACTTTAATTTCAAAGGGGCCGGTTTAGACGGCGCTTAGGAGTGTGTCACTTGAATAAATTGCGGCAATTAAAAGATCTGTTACAAACCCTTCCTGGAGCGGTAATCGCCTACTCGGGCGGAGTCGACAGCACTTTTTTGGCTGTGGTTGCCCATGAAGTTTTAGGAGAACGTTCATTGGCAGTTACCGCGGTATCGCCGACCTATCCCCAAAGCCAACTGGCCGAAGCCAAGGATTTGGCTGAGCGGTTCGGATTAAAGCTCCAAATAATTCAGACCAATGAATTTGATGACCCGGATTTTCTGGCCAACTCCGCCGACCGTTGCTATTACTGTAAGACGGCTTTATTCCGGGATTTAAAAGAGTTAGCGGATAAAAAAGGCTGGGGGGTGGTGCTGGACGGGGCCAATGCTGATGATTTGGCCGACTATCGCCCGGGGCACCGGGCCGCCCGGGAATTAGGAGTGCGCAGCCCGCTTCAGGAGGTGGGCCTAACCAAACAGGAGATCCGGGATTTATCTAAAGAAATGTCCTTGCCTACTTGGAACAAACCGGCCTATGCCTGCCTGGCCTCTCGGATACCTTACGGTAGCCAGATTACGGTGGAAGCCTTAAAAAGAATCGACCTGGCGGAGAGCTTTTTAAGATCCCTCGGTTTGGTTCAATTCCGGGTGCGGGACCATTTCCCGGTTGCCCGGATTGAAGTGGGGAATTCCGAAATTGAAACCGCCTGGTCAAACCGGGGAGAAATCTCCAAAAAGCTCCATCAATTGGGATTCAATTATGTTACTTTGGATTTGGATGGCTTCCGTTCCGGAAGTATGAATGAGGTGTTGGCAATAGACCGGAATCTTTGATCTTTTTGCCAACACCCCTCCAATTTCCGGTATTAGGCTGTCAATCCATATTCCCCTGGTAAAAACTTCGCCGTGTCAATTTGGAAACGGATCTCCTCCCATAACTTCTCGGCAGTGTCAGGCAATCCGGCTACTTGCTCACGGAGTCTCTCCAGATAGGGCTCTTCCCTTTTATTCAGCCTTAGACGGCCTTCCTTAACCGCCTTTTGTAACAATTCCAAGGCTTTGGCGACGCTATTCCTAGTCCGGCGATAAGGATCAGTTTCCCGGATGATTTCCCGGGAGACTTCAAGGACAAAATCCGGCCGTAAAACATAAGCCTGCGGATCAAAACCGCTATCCGATTCAACCATCCAGTCCCGCAATTGTAAAGCGGCCGCAGGCCCGTTTTTGGCGGCCTGATTCATTAAACGCACATCATAAATAAGTTGTTCCATGGAGACAGTGGGAGCCATTCCCCCAAGCAATTTGATGTTTTGAACTGATTCATTGCTCCATAAGTCGCAAACCGCTCCGGCGATGTTTCCGAGAGGACTGAGATGAGCGCAAGCGCTTGACTTTCCTTCCATGGCAATCGGGACTCCGGCAATGGCCTTTATATAAGGCCCCTCGTAAGCGCAATCTTTACTTGGCCCGACCGCTCCGGCTTCATAAGCGACCAAACTCCTGGAAACAGTGGCCACCCGCACCGCCGCCGCAAAGACTTTGGGAATAAAGCCTTGCTCGGCCAAAACCATTGCGGTATTGCCGAAACCGCAAGCGGTGTCGCCGGCGGCAAAACAATGGTGCTTATTGGCGATAGCGACGATATTTTGCCAGAGAAATTCCATATCCCTGGTTCCCGGCACTCCAAGGGCAAAGACGACCGTAGCGATATCAGCCCCGATCAGGGCATCGTCGCATATTTCCTTACCGCCGGTCGACTCAATGGCTAAAAAATCTGCCCCCTCCTTGGCGCATTCCTCAAAGGTGAAAAGCATATTGTTCCAGTATTCACCGGAACGTTGAACAGGAGGGCGTTTCATTTCCCGAGTATCGTTGGGAGTGATCCGTATTAGACTCTTAAGGCCGTTTTTGGCTTCGTAATCCACTAAAACCTCCTTGACGATTTTGAAGATATCGGTTCCCCACACCGGATTAATCGTCATCGGGGGAAGCAGCTCGATCTCAACTACTATCCCCGGGGCCTCTAAAGTTACCGCCCGTTGGCATATGCCCGTAATCATTTGGCGGTATTGATTTTTTACTTCCCCAAAGGTTGTTTCATCAATATTCATCGGGGGAAGGGTAAAGTTTATCTCCGGGTAAACCAGGCCTCCGCCGATAACCATTCCATTACGGCAGGTAATTGGTTTACGGGCTTTCCCGAAGATTAACTGGTCCGGGTGTTCATAGGCGAGCGCGGTAAAATGATTCATTATCAATACCTCCCGATAGATTGAGTTGAGTGTTTAAGTGATTTTAACCTCGGTTCCAACTTTTATAAGAGCCACTTTAACTAATCATTTCTAACATTCAATTTACCGTAAAAAAAAGAAACTATATATCAATCTGATATGGTTTTTTGTAAAATTTTATTATTATCATGGGAATAGTAGGATTATAGTCCGACAAACCATAACAATTTAGGAAAAGAGTAAAGTATAAGACCGGAAGGTTAATTTTCTTTCAATAAGTCCCGAATTACTTCCCCGGCAATAATCAATCCGGCAATTGAGGGAAGATAGGGCATGCTTCCGGGGATCTTCCGCCGTTTAGCGCAGTTCCATACCTGGTCTTCACCGTGGTGGGGGCAGATACAACCCCCATGACAGGTTAAAACATCGGATTTTGTTTCCACAGGGGTTTCGGTTGAGTAGAGGACCTTTACCCCCCTGTCAATACCTTTTTCCCGCAGCGCTTTTCGGACCGCCTTAGCTAACGGGCAGTTATGGGTTTTGCTGATATCATCCACCTTAAAAGCAAGAGGATCAAACTTGTTCCCGGTACCCATCGCCGAAATCACCGGAATTCCGTTTTCTTTGCAATAAGTAATCAAGGCCACCTTCGACCAGACCGTATCGATAGCGTCAACTACGTAAGAGATCCTGCCGTGAAGAATCGTCTGAACATTCTCCGGGCCCAGGAATTCCTTCCAAGTAACCACTACTGCTTCTGGGTTAATGGCCTTGACCCGCTCCTCCATTGCTTCAATCTTTGGGCGCCCGTAATTTCCGGCCACGGCATGGATCTGCCGGTTGGTATTGGTCAGGCAAATTTTATCAAAGTCAACTAGGATTAACCAGCCGACTCCGGCCCGGGCCAGGGCTTCCACTGTGTACGAACCCACCCCGCCCAACCCGATTACGGCTACCCGGGCGGTATTTAATTTATTCAAGCCTTCTTTCCCGATTAACAGCTCGGTACGGCTAAACCGGTGTTGCGTTTCTCCAGCCATTACTGCCTCCAAAATAGGAAATTCATTCTCTTTCTTTTCGGTGTCGGAAGCGAAATCCCTTTTTTCCAAAGGCCAGTTGCCTTTAGATTAACCAAATAAAATTAATACAATGAGCCAAACAGGGGCTTGACTTCGGTAATAAAATAAATATATAATCAATTAAACAGTTGTTTAATTGATTTAAGAGGTGAATTTTTGAATGAGCGGGGAGGAGCATATTTCAAACCGGAATCGGGATCTTTGCGACAGCTTTTGCCCTTCCAATCAAGTGCAGGGATTAAAAGAAAAAGTTTTGGAAGTGGTCGGACTCTCGGAAATATTTAAAGTCCTGGGGGATGAGACCCGTACCAAAATTTTATATTTATTGGCCCACCAAAAGCTGTGCGTCTGCGATATCGCCTCAGTACTAGAGGTGAGTCTCCCGGCAGTCTCGCATCATCTACGGTTATTAAAAGCTTTACGTTTGGTTAAATATAACAGGGAAGGGAAAATGGTTTACTACACACTCGATGATGAGCATATTCTGGGTATGATCCAGCAGGCTCAGGAGCATTTTGCCGAAGGACGGTAACATTCGGCTAGAGATAAGGAGACCTCCCATGCGATATACTTTAAAAGGTTTGGATTGTCCGAATTGCGCCCGAAAAATTGAGGATGACTTGCGTAAAATCAAAGGTTTAGAAGCGGTTACCGTTAATTTCAACACTCAAAGCATTGATTTACCGCCGGAGTTGGCTCCGGTGGCCCGAAAAGTCATTGCCGGCCGTGAACCAGGTGTTAAGCTGGAGGAGAAGGGCTCAAGCGCCGAAAACGAGGAAGACGGAGAGCGGCGGCAATTATATTTGATTTCCCTGGCCGCCTTGCTTTTGATTGCCGGTTTTATATTTAACAAGCCTCTGCATGCCACCCTTTTTTCCTGGGCCGAGTATACGGTTTTAATTCCAGCTTACCTCCTGGTAGGCTGGCAGGTAATATCCGGGGCTTTTAAGAGATTAATCCGTGGGGAGCTCTTTGATGAGAGTTTTTTAATGACTGTCGCCACAGTAGGCGCCATCGCAGTGCATCAATTGAGTGAAGCCGCAGCTGTAATGCTCTTTTATGCCGTCGGGGAATATTTCCAGGAAAGGGCGGTTAACCGTTCAAAACGTTCAATTGTGGCCCTGTTGGAAATTCAACCCGACTACGCCAACTTAAAAACCGGCGCTGGGATTAAAGAGGTCCGGCCGGAGGAAGTGGCGGTCGGGGAAAGCATTATTGTTAAACCCGGAGAAAAGGTGCCCTTGGACGGGGAAGTGACCGACGGGGTAAGTTTTCTGGACACCTCCGCGCTAACCGGGGAGCCGGCGCCGCGAAAGGTTGAGCCTGGCATGAAGGCCCTGGCCGGGATGATTAACGGGCAGGGATTGCTCACCGTAGAAGTAATCAAGCCCTTTACGGAATCATCGGTCGCCAAAATATTGGCCATGGTGGAAGAAGCCGCTGAACGGAAAGCTCCGACTGAAAAATTTATTACCGCTTTCGCCCGTTATTATACGCCGGTTGTGGTGGTTGGAGCGGCGGTTTTGGCGCTGCTTCCACCTTTAATAATACCCGGAGCCAGGTTCGGGGATTGGGTTTACCGGGCCTTGATTTTATTGGTAATATCCTGTCCGTGCGCCCTGATGGTTTCGATTCCTCTTGGTTATTTCGGGGGTATCGGCGGCGCTTCCCGCCAGGGGATCCTGATCAAGGGAGCCAATTACCTGGATGCCTTGGCGAAAGTGAAGACCGTGGTTTTTGACAAAACCGGGACCTTGACCAAGGGAGTTTTCCGGGTGACCCAAATAGTTCCCGGCGACGGATTTTCCGAAGAGGATATTCTCGGGATTGCAGCGGCGGCTGAGGTTTATTCCAATCACCCCATCGCCCAGTCAATCCGCCAAGCCTGCCAAAAGGGGGTATCCAAAGGAGAGGTCAGCGATTACCGGGAGATTCCCGGGTATGGTATCAGCGCATCAGTTGCCGGGAAAAAAGTTATGGTTGGGAATGACCGCTTTTTACATCGCCGGGAAGTGGCACATGATACCTGTGATATTAAGGGAACAACTGTGCATATTGTAATTGATGATGTTTATGCCGGTTATCTGATAATCTCCGATGAGACGAAAAATGAGGCTGGAACCGCAGTTCAAAGATTAAAAAAGTTGGGAATCGAGCAAACGGTTTTATTAACGGGGGATGAGGAATCGGCCGCCCGCTGCCTGGCTGAGGAACTGCAATTAAATAGATACTACGCCGGATTGCTGCCTGCCGGTAAAGTCCAAAAACTGGAGGAATTGGCTGCCGCGGGTTCCGGTAAGGACCGGGCTAAACTGGCTTTTGTGGGCGACGGTATCAATGACGCTCCAGTAATTACCAGGGCCGATGTAGGAATTGCTATGGGCGGACTGGGAAGCGACGCGGCTATTGAAGCCGCCGATGTAGTGCTGATGGAGGATAACCCGGCTAAAGTGGCTACCGCCATTGAGATTGCCAGGTATACCCGGAGGATTGTCCGGCAAAACATTCTATTGGCTTTAAGCGTCAAACTATTCTTTATGACTTTCGGTGTTGCCGGTGTCGCTACTATTTGGGAGGCCGTATTCGCCGATGTCGGAGTTACTCTAGCCGCTGTTTTAAACGCCTCGCGGATCTTGCAGTTCAAAAGCAAAATAGGGTAAATAACCCTGTGTCTCTGTGCCTTTGTGGTGGAAATTTATTGGCCACGGAGACACGGAGGCACAGAGAGAGAAATTTACTTTAAACGGTATTTGCCAGGTCATACTTTTTCCAACGCCTGCTCAATGTCGTCGATGATATCGGCGGCATTTTCGATCCCAACCGATAAACGTATGAAGTCCGGAGTTACTCCGGTAGCCAATTGTTCCGCCTCACTCAACTGCTGGTGAGTGGTTGAGGCTGGATGAATCACCAGCGATTTGGCATCGCCGATATTGGCCAGGTGCGAAAGGAGCTTTACGTTATTGATGAACTTAATACCCGCCTCTTTGCCGCCTTTTACCCCGAAACCGATGATGGCCCCGGCTCCTTGAGGCAAATATTTTTGGACTTTGGAATATTGCGGGTTCCCCGGCAATCCGGGATAGTTAACCCAGGATACTTTGGGGTGCTTTGCCAAAAACTCAGCGACTTTCAAAGCATTTTCGCTATGACGGGCCATCCGGAGATGCAGGGTTTCCAAGCCTTGGAGGAAGAGAAAAGAATTAAACGGGGATACCGCCGGCCCGAGATCACGCAAGAGACAAACCCGGGCTTTGATTATATAAGCGATATTACCGAGCGGCTTTAAGGCCTCCACGAAGTTTATCCCGTGATAGCTGGGGTCCGGTTCGGCTATTAGCGGGAATTTGCCGTTGGTCCAGTCGAATTTGCCGGAATCCACAATCACCCCTCCGATGGAAGTGCCGTGACCGCCGATAAACTTGGTGGCCGAATAGACAATAATATCCGCCCCATGCTCGAACGGCCTGATCAGGTAAGGAACAGTGGTATTGTCGATTATTAAAGGGATCCCGTTATTGTGGGCAACAGCGGCGACAGCTTCAAAATCCAGGACATCCAGTTTGGGATTGCCGATGGACTCAGCATAAATAGCCTTAGTCTTTGAAGTGACAGCCTTTTGAAAATTTTCCGGATTGGAGGAATCCACAAATTTAACCGTAATGCCCAATCTGGCCAGAGTGTAATGAAAGAGATTATAGGTGCCTCCGTAAAGATTATCAGCGGAGACAATTTCATCACCAGCTTGGGCGATATTTAAAACCGCCAGGCTAATTGCGGATTGGCCGGAAGCGACTGCCAAAGCTCCTACGCCGCCTTCAAGAGCGGCGATCCTTTGTTCGAACACATCAGTGGTTGGGTTCATCAGCCGGGTGTAAATATTGCCGAACTCTTTTAAGGCAAAGAGATTGGCTGCGTGGTCGGTATCTTTGAATTGATAGGAAGAGGTTTGATGGATGGGAAGAGCCCGCGAGCCGGTTACAGGGTCGGGCGTTTGACCGGCGTGTACGGCCAGGGTTTCCAAACGGTGGTTTGTTGGTAAATTTAGTCCTAACATAGTGCTACCTCCTAAGATTGGTGCGTCAACCATAGTCTATACATCATGGAAAATTATGATAAAGAAAAAACCGGGGGGAGACGGCAAGAATAAATATAATTAAACCTATTGAATTACTAGGATTAATTAGATTGACTAAATTATACTATGTCCGGGAAATAGTGTCAATCATAAAAATCAAAAACAGAGGAACAGGCTTTAAAAATATCGTTGGAAACGCCATTTTGGAGTGGTCAAAAAACTGGATGGCCAGATAGCCAATTATTTATATCGAGGTGAATAAGTTGGCGTTAACGGAATTATGGCATCCACCCGGGAAAGATTGCGGTTTGTGCGGCAATCAGAGCTGCCGCGAGTTTCTCCACTCGGTGATTAATGAAGGGAGATCATATGATGGCTGCCATTTTTACGGATATACGTCAATACGGGAAAAGGCCGGGACTAAGGAAAAATGCCGCGAAGCCGAGTACAGAGGCAGGGATGTACTGGGCCACGAAATATGATCTTATACTGCTGCCG
>JBLNCU010000093.1:0-40813 GCA_050260935.1 Bacillota bacterium | reverse complement strand
ATGTCCTCAGTTTCCGAAACCATGCAAGCAGTTCAAAACTAACAACGACCGGTTCCTCAACTCCAAACGGGCAGTCCCGGACTCTAGGGCAAGCAGCTTGGAACTCCGGGCGAGCAGTTCTGAGTTCCAAACCAGCAGTTCCAAACTGCTCATTAGCAGTTCAAAACCGAACTAATGTGCGGTTCCCAACTGCAAGCCGGCAGTCCCGGACTTCGAACGAGCGGTTCGGAGCTTCAAACGAGGGTTTCCTAACTCCAAGCCGGCAGTCCTTCAACTTCAAATCGCCGGTTCCAAACTCCACGTGAGCAGTTCCGGACTCCAAACAAGGAGTTCCGGACTCCAAACAAGCGGTTCCTAGCTCCAAGAAAGCAGTTTTTAACCCCGGGCGAGCAGTTCTGAACTCCATGTCGGCAGTCCTTCAACTCCGAAAAGGCAGTTCCCAACTCCGTGCAATCAGGCTAATCCCGGTTCAGAAAATGGTTTTACCCAATAAAACACCGTCAATTATAGGGCCAAATAGGGTCCACTCCTCATACTATCTTTCTCCTCCGGCGGAGAAACTAACTGTGGCGCTTTGGAGCTTTTGGGGACTGCGTTTTTGGACGATTTTGAATCACTTCTAAAAAAGACTATCAATCAAACCAACTAATGTTGTCGACAGACTTAGAGCCGCACCGGAAAGGCACGAAAACTAAAAAGGAATACCTGCCTCGTTTACAGCAATACCATGAACAAGAACAGTTATTAGGGGAAAGAAACAGTTACTCCAAAACCGATCCGGACGCTACCTTCATGCGAACCAAAGAGGACCATTTAAAGAACAGTCAACTAAAACCATGCTATAACGTTCAACTTGGAACGGAAGACCAGTTCGTAGTAGGATACAGCGTTCATCAGCAGCCTTCAGACTCGGCCTGCTTGATACCTCATTTAAAGAAGCTTGAAAGCCAAGATAAGCTACAGGAAACCTGATCACCGATTCCGGTTATGGTAGAAATAGCTCTAACCCCGCTTTTCCACGACGGCCGGTAGGAAAACATGAACCGCGCCGGCATCATCGGAATGTCAAAAGCAGTGGAAATTACGAAAGGAACAAAAGGAGACGATTGAAAAACTTAGATCCTTGAAATATAGATTTTTGCGAAATATTTCTCCAATCGGAGATCTGCTTATGAGCGGAGACGCAAATACTACAACCCCCGGCATCATCCATGTCAATATCAAGGGAGTGGAAGCTGAGGCTATTTTGATTTACCTAAACAATAACGGTAACCCGGGTCTTTAACTTTTTATAAAGCATTAACAAACAGGAATGAACCTGATTGCAAACAAATCTTCTAAACCCGGACTGATTATAGCCAATGAAAGAACAGCTCTTTTATAGGCATATTACAAAATTAAACCCGGTTGTTTTCTAAAACTCGGTTGTTGTAACCTTTGAATTTAGAGTATAATTTGAATAGACCAAGGGAAATAGCATGTTTCATTTTGCCGTAATTCTGGGCCGTATAATAATTTTAGCAGAGAATTAATAATATAGAAAAGAAGTACTCGCTTTCTTGGGCGGCGTCAAGCAAAGATTTACCAATAGAGGGTGATTTTACTGGAACAAATAAGTTATATCGGCATCCGGTATTGCTTGAAATGCGACGATGAGACAGATCACGAGCTTATTTACCTGGATAAGTACTTAAAAGCCGGCCGTTGTTTGACTTGCAACCAAATATTTGACAACCGGGGTATATTAATCCGTACTTATTACCGCGACTTTGTGGAAAGAATTCTTATGAAACCTTTGAAAATATATAAGGAGCTCGAAAAATCACCCTGGGGTTTTCAAAAATTTTGGCTATTTTTCAGGTTTATAGGCGAGCTCTTCAAGGAACCCAAAAAAGAGCTTCATAATTTTCATCAAATGTATAAACGCCATGCTTTTAAATGAGATCTGCTGCAAGCAGGGGACTTCCGGTTGGGCGGAAACCCTCTTTTTTTAAATTGTGTCAAAGGAGTCCTAAGAGTTTCAAGGAAATAGTTAAAATCGATTGATGGATACATAAGACTGCCAGAAAACCGGGAATTCCCGGTTCTTTGTGTTTGTACGCCTGGCACGGGTGTTGTCTATAGGGTGGAAGTCCTGAAGGGGGGCCGGCGGGCGCCTACCGTCAGCCAAAGGCAAGGGTGTTAATCGTGAGGTGAAGTTCGAAGGGCTTGCGGAGAAATACCAGGCCGTAATCAATGGAAGCAATTCCGCCGATGAACCGGTCGGCCAAAGACGGGGCAAGGCCGAGCCTGCACTATGGAGGCGAAGGCGTTCCAATTCACCCGTCGCAATGGAAGTTTTGCGGCACAAGCAGAAGGTGATCAAAGTGCGAGCATAGCGCCCAAATCGCTGAGAGTATGGGGGCTTGCCGCCCCTCCTACTCGATAAGCAAACACAAAACTACATTAAAACAAATACTAACACCTATTTAAAAGAGCGCTGGTTTTCCGGAAATATTCACGGTAAAATAAGAGGAATCCGAGAGGGAAATAATAGGAGGCCCAGAATAAGATAAAAACGGATCCTTTTTTAAAGGGGGGATGGTTTTGGAGGTTGAGGATTTACTGGAAGAAGCGGACCAATTGTACGATGAGGCTGAACAAGTAATAGTGAAAGAGCCGTCAGTCGGCCTAAAGAAGTTTCAAGACGGTGTCAGCAATCTGCTGAGCGCTTTTTTGCTAGTGAATGACGAGAAGGCCGAGGGGGATCTGCGCCGGCTTTTTAAGCGCTGTCTGGGGATAGAACCGGAATTTGCCGCGATTGAAGATGAATTGGATTACATTTTCATGCCGCATTTGGCGGAGGCGGATTCCGAGATTATTTGTGATGCCGCCAATGAAATTTGGGATTTTGTCATTGATTTACTTGTTGAATCTTAAGAAGAGGCGGTTAAGTTTAAATAGAAAAAATTTTCCGGCAAAAAGCAGGATATTTTAAATAAATTTGGAATATTACCCCAAAAAGATATATTTGGGGTAAAAATGCGGGTAATATTCAGGATCAGTTTATTTTGGATAGTCTTCACCATCACCGGTAGCCTCGTTTTAGCGAATTCACGCTTTCAACCAACCAAGACCACCTTGGATTCGGAATGGAAAGAAGGAGAGACCGCTTCTACAGCTTGTTCCACCGGGTTTGTAAGCTCGCGGGATCGGTTGGCTCTGGGAGCAAGCGCCAGGTTTTATCTCCAATCCCCTAATGAAGAGTATTCTAAAGTTGACGCCTGGTTTGCTTTCCCTACAATATCGAAGCGTTTGAAAGTCGATTGGAATTACCAATGGAATCAAGATTATTATATAGAAACGGCCGGGGTTGAGTACAGGTTTGGCTTTTGGCGCCATTTTGACCTGGATCTAAAAGCGGAAACCGGATTGAGAAATTCGGCGGATGGACAAAATAGTAAATACCGTTATAATATGGACCGGCAATCGCTTAATCTTGATTATACCAGTCATAAATGGGATTACCGGTTTAAGTTCAATCGAGCTGCCAAAGATTATCCGGTAACGACTTATTATACCTCCAGAAAAATTCAACTGGACCAGGGAATAAAATGGCGAATAAATCCTGATTTAAGCATGGATCTTGATTATCAGGAGTCAACCGGGGAATATCCATACGATACCAGCTTAACCTGGGTTAGTTGGAAAGAGAAATGGACCGCGGCGGCCAGGTACAGATTTAATGACCATTTCCAACTGGCCTTCAAAAGTACCATGCTGGACTGGGATCAAGGGTTTAACCATTACCGGGATGACCGCCGCCTGGAGATGGGATTGGATTGGGAGTTGAGTCCGGTTGCGAATTTAGCGGCCAAGCTGCGGGTGAATGCGCTTAATTTTTACTCCGCCGTCGAGTACTACGAGCCGGGGGATGTTGTAGTCGGGGAAGATGATTTAAAGAGCCGCTCCGAGATAAAGCTGGGAGTGGAATATCAGTATGACTGGGCAAATTTCACCATTGGCATTGGTTATTTAATGGGGAATGTCGACTACAAGGCGGAGCAAGCCCCGGATAGCCAAAAATCGTCCTTCTATAGTCTTTTCACTTGGAAGCGCGGCAAGTTCACCCTAAAGATCAAGGCGGCCCCCAATGGCGATTTGGAGCAAAATAAGGGAATTTACCAGGTTAAATTGGAATACAACCCGGGGAAGAATCAAGAAAACTAAATAAGGAAGTGATCCGTATGATTACTTTCGGAACTTTGGTTCCGCATCCACCGATTATAGTTCCTGGTGTCGGTTCGCCTGAGGATCTGGTCCAGGTATCCGAGACAATAGCGGCGCTGGGAGAGATCAACCGGATACTGGCGGAGGACCCCCCGGAGACTTTAGTGGTTTTCACCCCGCACGGTACGGTTTTTTCCGATGCCATTGTAGTGTACGGCGATCACGAGCTTACCGGGGATTTAAGCCGGTTCGGGCCGGAGAAATCCTGGAAGTGGGAGAACGACCTGGAACTGGCCGGGGAGATCATCAAACTGGGACAGGAAGCCGGTTTACCAGTACTTAAACTGGATCGAACGCTAGCGGCTAAATACAGGCCGCAAGGCGCGCTTGATCACGGCGTGTTGGTTCCGCTCTCTTTCTTCGACCCCAAATGGGCCGCAAAAGTTAAATTAGTGATTATCCCCTTAAGTTATCTGCCGTTGGAGGATCTATACCGCTTCGGGACAACCATCCAAACAGCGACCGCCAACTTAAACCGGAAGGCGGCGGTGATTGCCAGTGGCGATCTCTCGCATTGCCTGTCGCCGGGGGCACCCGCCGGTTACGACCCCCGGGGGGCCGAATTCGATCAACAATTAATCAAGCTGATTAAAGAGGGGGCGGTGACTGAATTCTTCAATTTAAACCCGGTTTTAGTCGAAAAAGCGGCCGAGTGCGGCTTCCGCAGTTTAATAATGCTGTTGGGAGCCCTGGATCAGCAGGAATTTGAAACGAAGGTTCACAGTTATCAAGGACCTTTCGGGGTGGGATACGGGGTGGCTTCCTTCCGGCCGACCGGCGCTAAACGGGGAAGTTTCCTTGATGAACTGTATGCCAATAGAAATAAGACCATCAATGAAAGGCGACAAAAAGAGAGCCCTTTGGTGCGTTATGCCCGGCAGGTGGTTGAGGCCTACGTCAAAGGTGTGGAATTACCCGAACCTGCTGATTTAGAGGGCTTTCGAAATGAAAAGGCCGGAACTTTCGTCTCCATTAAAAAACACGGGCAGTTACGCGGTTGTATCGGAACCACCGAGCCCACTCAGTCTAGTATCATCGCTGAAGTCAGACAGAACGCCATCTCCGCTTCGACCAGGGATCCCCGCTTTAATCCGGTGGAAGAAGATGAATTGGCGGATTTGGTATACAGCGTGGATGTTCTTAAACCGGCGGAACCGATCTCCGGTCTGGAGGAACTGGATCCCAAACGGTACGGGGTGATCGTCAGCAAGGGTTATCGTCGCGGACTTTTATTGCCTAACCTCGAAGGGATCGAGACCGCCGCCGAGCAGGTCTCAATTGCCAAAAGAAAGGCCGGAATCCCCGAGAACGAACCGGTTAAGTTGGAACGTTTCGAGGTAGTCCGTTACTATTGAATAAAAAAACTTTTTGCCACAGAGGCACAGAGAACTACCTTTAACTAAAAAAGGCGCTTAAGAAGACGTGAAGATCGATAATCAGCAATCCGGTATATCTATTCCTAATCAGGATTTAGTCATAAATATTTTCTTTGGCCTCTGTGTCTCTGTGGCTATTAACGGTTTTTTAACTTTTTTGCATTTTGGGAAATAAGAGAGTGATTTCGAATGAAAGAAGCAAGTTATTATCAAGCCGGACCCGGAGGGGAAATCAGTTGTCTTTTATGCCCGCAAGGATGTAAACCGGGCGCCGGAAAAGCGGGCTTCTGTAGAGTACGGACCAATGAAAACGGCAAGCTGGTGACGGCTAATTATGCGATGGTCTCCAGCATTTCCCTGGATCCAATCGAAAAAAAACCCTTGTACCACTTTTATCCGGGCAAACCGATTTTATCGGTGGGAACAATTGGCTGTACTTTGGGGTGTGAATTTTGCCAAAACTGGCAGATTTCCAGGGAGGACGCCGCCTGCAAGGCGGTCACTCCGGAAGAACTGGTTAATTTAGCCGTTGAAAGCAGCCAAAGCGCCGGTAATATCGGGCTAGCCTATACTTACTCCGAGCCAGGGGTCTGGTTTGAGTTTTTAGTTGAGACCATGCCTTTGATCCGGGAGCGGGGTTTAAAAAATGTTCTGGTTACCAATGCCTTTTTAAACCCCGAACCCTGGCGGGAACTGTTGCAATGGACCGACGCTGCCAACATTGATTTAAAGGGATTCACCGAAGAATATTACCGGAGATTGTGCCATGGCAAGCTGCAGCCGGTTCTTGACAATATTACGGCGGCCGTCGGTCGAATTCATCTGGAATTGACCACTCTGATTATTCCAGGAGAGAACGACCAGCCGGAAACGATCAGGGAGATGGTTCAATGGATTGCCCGGCTGGATCCGGAAATCCCCCTTCACTTGTCAAGATATTTTCCAAATTACAGGCTTTCCAAACCGGCCACTCCGGTCGAGACCATGGAACAAGCCCTTGAAATCGCCAAGGAATACTTGAAATATGTCTACCTGGGAAACATAGGCGCAGCCAGTCATACATATTGCCCTCAATGTGGCAAGGTGATAATCGAACGGGAGGGATACCAAACCCGGGTCTTACACGGAAGTGTCTGTGATTGCGGGCGAAACATTCCTTTGGCCGGTGTGGGGGTAAGATACGGCGCTTAGCAGGAAAAATTAAGCCAAAGCGGAATTATTGTAATGTTATGGTGACGCCTATTCAATAAATAATTTTGAAGGCGCGGGTATAATGCCGAGAAAGTAGTTGCAAGCAAGACAAGGCATCTATTTAAGCTGACTTGGTGTTAAATACAGCGGTTGATTTTGGAGGACTCGATGAAAGTAACTATAGCCCAATTAAATCCGGTTGTTGGCGATATTAAAGGCAATCTCGATAAATTAAAAAATGCTTTGGCGGGGAGCAGCAAAGATGGAACCGATCTGATAGTCTTTTCGGAATTGTTTCTGGTGGGTTATCCGCCGAAGGATCTATTGGAAAAGCCATGGTTTATCAACAAGGTTACTGCGGCTATTAACGAAGTTACCAGGATTTCCGAGGATTATCCGGAGACCGGGATCTTGCTGGGAGCCCCACTTCCGACTGTTCAAAATACCGGACGAGCGCTGGCGAACACGGCGGTCTTAATCTACCGGGGGAAAGTGCTTTTTACTCAGCAGAAGTCGCTTTTGCCGACCTACGATGTATTTGATGAAGCCCGCCATTTTGAACCGGCCCGGGAAATAAGGGTTGTCACCTTTAAAGGCGAAAAACTGGGGATCTCCGTCTGTGAAGATGCCTGGAACGGGCCTGATTTTTGGCCGAAACAAACCGTCTACGACTTCGATCCGATTCAGGAGTTGGTTTCCCAAGGCGCCAGCCTGTTGCTGAATATTTCCGCTTCCCCCTTTCATCTCGGCAAGGATGAATTGCGTTTCAAGCTGATCCAAAATCATGCCCGGAAACACCGGATTCCTTTTGTCTTCGTAAATCAGGTCGGCGGAAATGACGAGCTGATTTTTGACGGCGGCAGCATGTGTTTTGACGGATTGGGGGATCCCATTATAGTTGCGCCTTTTTTTAGTGAGTTTCTGCGGACTGTGGACATGAGTATGCCCGGCGCCCCCGGTTCCTTTCTCCCATACGATAGAATTGAGTCCGTTTACCACGCGCTGGTGCTCGGACTCCGGGATTATATGCGTAAGTGCGGGTTTAGCCGGGCGGTGCTCGGTTTATCGGGGGGAATTGACTCGGCTTTGACCGCGGTTTTAGCTGTGGAGGCTCTCGGCAAGGAAAATGTATTAGGAATTACCATGCCTTCTATGTTTTCCTCCGGAGGCAGCGTTGAAGACTCCAGAAAATTAGCGGAAGCTTTAGGAATCCAATTTAAAATCATTCCCATAGCCCGCGTTTATCAGGCTTATCTGGAAACTTTAAGCGGGCATTTTGAGGGAAGAGAGCGCAACGAAACTGAAGAAAACATTCAGGCCAGAATCCGCGGGAATATATTAATGGCTTTCTCCAATAAATTCGGTTATTTGGCTCTGTCAACCGGTAACAAAAGCGAACTGGCCGTTGGTTATTGTACCTTATACGGCGATATGAGCGGCGGATTAAGCGTCATCTCCGACGTGCCCAAGACCATGGTTTATGAATTGGCGAACTATATAAACAGGGAACGGGAAATTATCCCCCGGACGGTGATTGAGAAGGCTCCTTCGGCCGAGTTGCGGCCGAACCAGACCGATCAGGACACCTTACCTCCATACCCCGTTTTGGACAAGATTTTATTTTATTACATCGAGGAAGGCTATTCTTTAGAGGAGATAGTCGCCCTAGGAATCGACCCGGAGACCGTCAAATGGGTAATCCGGACCGTAGACCGGAATGAATACAAGCGCAAACAGGCGGCGCCCGGATTGAAAGTTACTTCCAAAGCCTTTGGCACCGGCCGCCGGATGCCGGTTGCCAAAAAGCTGGATTATTAAGGATTGCAGGCCTTACATGGCTTGTACCCGGACTTTTCAGCTTCGTCTTTGGAGTTGAACCAGATCTTATTTCCGGGTTTAATCTTCTGAGCCCATTTACAGGTCTGGTAGTGGTAAGTTGATCCTTTGGCGCTCCCCAGATAAAGTCCGGATTGTTTTACCGGCTCCACCTTGCCCCATAAACCTCTATTAGCCGCCTGGGCTTCTCTTTGCAGTTGCCGGAACAGAGTGGCGTATTTCACATTGGGCGGGATCGTCATGATTTGAGCGAAACCGGCCTGCACCAGGTAGGCATTGACAAAGATTGAGCCGACATAAACATAGGCCAAGATCCGGCCGTACTTGTCGCGCCGTCCTACGTCATACTCCAACTTAACTTTTTTCCCCAGAACCAGCTTTTTATTGGCAATAGCAGCTTCAAAACCATAGGGTTCAACCCCCTTGATGGGGTGGTGGAGTTCCGGGGTATTGACTCCTATATAACGGACCTTGCCGAGTTGTTCAAGCTCGATGGTATCCCCGTCGATTACCCGGGTGACTGTATACTCCCGCAGATTTGGCGGGACAGGCCAGGATTCGGAGTTGTAAGCGGCCGAAACAAAAGGAGTTGTTATCAGCAGTACCGAGATGAAAAGAGTAATTATTCGGGTCAAGATATTACCATAGTTGCTTTTGCGAGATGTTTTCAATGATGACCTCCGGTACAATTGGAAATATTATCAGTATAAACTCTTTCGCGATGAATCAACCGTCTCCTACCATAAAAGAGTATTTTGCGAAAGAATCTAATTTAAATTGAGTCTTAGCGGGTTGCTGGCTAAGGATGAAAAATTTTTTAAAAAATTTTTTCTAGCTCGGAAGGAGTTTTGAGGTTGACGGCGAAATAATTGGTATTACCAGTTAGGTAAGTGGTTATACCAGAATGTTACGGTTAAGTTAATACCGGATAATAACTGGCCGTTTATTGAGCCGGAGGGCTTTATTTTGAAACTGAAAACCGAAATTGTTGATTTGCTAAAGCAATATTTGGATATAGTCAATAGTGAACGGAATCAACAAAATAAAAAATACTGGGCGGTCGCCAGGGAATGGAACCGCGACATGTGGCGGGGAACTCCCAAACCTAATAAGGAAGCCGTCCCCTTTTTAGTCGCTCTCGACAATTCGTTATGGGCCAATGTTTTGCAGGTCGATCTTCGCGATTATTACAATGACCCTGAAACCTATCTCCAAACTCAATTGCGGGCGAAGATCTACCATTTCAACAATTTTAAAGACAATACTTATTTTACTGATGAATTGTTTATCTGGTTCGGCGTTATTACCGAATTGAGTTACCTTGAAACCCCTATTACCTTTTTTCCCCACAAGGAAGCCTGGATAGACAGGAATATTTTCCGGGACGGAATAGGCAGTCTCAAGGAACCGGACTTTTTTAAGAGCGGCTTAATGCCGAGGATTCATCAGTTTTATGAAGTTTTTAACGAGTATTCCCGGGGACAACTGAAAGTAATGTTTCCGGATTGGGTTCGCGGCCCCTTTTGTATCGCCTGCCATCTCCGGGGGATGGACAACTTTTTAATGGATATGTTGACCGACCCGGATGGGGCTTATCGTTTGCTCCGGTCCATCGTTGATTGCAACAAAAAATGGAATAGGGATCGGGCCGCATATTTAGGTGAAAGTGAAAACAAGGGCTGCAAGCTCTTTAATGATGAGATTTCCTGTCCTACACTCTCCCCGGCTTTGTATAGGGATTTTATCCTGCCTTATGAAAAAGAGTTGGCTGAGTGTTATGGAGGGGTGCGATACTGGCATAGCTGTGGAGACACCACCAATTTGCTGGAGGCCATTGCCGAGCTTCCCAACTTGCAAATGTTTCATTGTGGTCCTTGGACTTCGTACGAAAAAGCGGCGCGGGTTTTTGGGCCCAAGGGAAACGTGGCCTTGGATGTCGACCTTAATCCGACTTTAGACATAATTGAGGCCGACAAAGAGATTATGGTTCAAAAACTCAGCGATATCAAAGAAAAATGCCGGAACGTTCCCTTAACAATCAGAGCTGATGGTTTTATGCCCAACGGCTCCCCCGAATATATTCTTACGAAGATCAAAAAATGGGTTGATGCCGGAAATCTGGTTCTCGGCGCCTGATCAAATATTAAATAACCGAAGAATATTAAGCCTTTAAGCTCTTTCGGGAATGGGACTATCCGACTTGAAGTGGTATTACCAACATAGAATTGGACTGAGCAGTTTCATCATAGAATATAAGGGGGAAAAATTGTGAAGGCCTTAGTTTTGAAAGAATACAACAATTTTGTTTTGGAAGAGGTTCCCCGACCTGAATACGGGGAAAATGACCTGCTGGTAAAGGTTAAAGCCTGCTCGATCTGCGGCAGCGACGTTCATGGAATGGACGGCAGCACCGGCCGGAGAATTCCCCCGGTTATTATGGGGCATGAAGCCTCCGGGATCGTGGAGGCCGCA
Organism: Bacillota bacterium; assembly: GCA_050260935.1. Lineage (GTDB taxonomy): Bacteria > Bacillota > UBA4882 > UBA8346 > UBA8346 > UBA8346. The sequence goes on along the minus strand of JBLNCU010000093.1, from coordinate 29,669 downwards.
GGATCGGCCGTTAAAGGGTTTAAGGTGGGGGATAGAATAACTTTTGACTCTACCATTTATTGCGGAGAATGCTATTACTGCCGCAAAGGGTTGGTAAATCTCTGCGACAACCGCCGGGTGCTCGGCGTTTCCTGCGGTGATTACCGCCAAAACGGGGCCTTTGCCGAATATGTAACCATCCCGCAGCATATTGCCTACCATCTTCCGGATGCCCTCACTTTTGAACAGGCGGCCATGGTTGAGCCGGTGTCAATCGCCGTTCACGCGGTAGGCCGTTTCCCGGTTTCGCTTAACGACACCGCAGTGGTTGTTGGGGTGGGAATGATTGGCTTGTTTATAGTGCAAATTTTGCGTTTAGCCGGCTGCGGCCGGATTATCGCCGTGGATCTCGATGAAAGCAAGTTTGAGCTGGCGAAAGCTTTCGGCGCCACCCATTGCCTGAAGGCGGAGAGTAAAGATCTTCCGGCTCAAGTCGCGGCTGTAACCAACGGCCGGGGGGCTGATCTGGCTTTCGAGGCGGTGGGGATTACCCCGGCTGTTAAAACCGGCATTAATTTGCTTCGGAAAGGCGGCAGTCTGATATTGGTGGGTAATCTGATGGCCCAGATTGATTTTCCTTTGCAATCGGTGGTAACGCGCCAGATATCGCTCTTCGGGTCCTGCGCCTCCAGCGGCGAATATCCTGTTTGTCTGGATCTAATCGCCGATGGCAAGGTCAACGTGGACGCTTTAATCAGCGTCAAGGCGCCTTTAAAAGACGGGGCCGGTTGGTTTAAAAGGCTTTATAACAAAGAGGCCGGTTTAATGAAAGTGATTTTAATTCCTTAAGAAAGGTAGCAAACCATGGAAAAAGTTAGAACCGGAATTGTAGGGTGTGGAAAAGGGGCCCATTTACATGCCCAAGCTTTACTGAACCTTCGGGAATCTTTATTCACCGCGGTCTGTAGTAGAGATATAAACAAAGCCAACCTTTTTGCGGAACAGTACGGCGTAAAAGCCTATTCCACCATTGAGGAGATGTTTATCAAGGGTGGAGTTGAGGCGGTCGTCATCTGCACGCCGCATCCGGTTCACGCGGAAACCGCGGTCAGAGCAGCCAACGCCGGGATGCATATCCTGGTGGAAAAACCGCTGGCTTCCTCATTGGCGGATTGTGACGCCATCATTAAAGCTGCCAAGGACCACCGGGTGCTCCTGGGCACCATCTGCCAACGCCGGTTTTACCCTCCGGTACGGCGGGTAAGACAGGCCATAGACCAGGGGAAAATAGGGAAACCGATACTGGGAACCGTGACCATGCTTGGCTGGAGGGATGAAGCCTATTACCGGAGCGACCCTTGGCGGGGCAGCTGGGCAAAAGAAGGCGGCGGAGTCCTTGTCAACCAAGCCCCTCACCAGCTTGATCTTTTGCAATGGTTTATGGGTCCCATCGATGAACTCTACGGTTACTGGGGAAACCTTAACCATCCTTATATCGAAGTGGAAGACACGGCGCTGGCGGTTATTAAATTCAAAAACGGCGGGTTGGGAAATATTGTGGTCAGCAATTCCCAAAATCCGGCACTATATGGAAAAGTTCACGTTCACGGGGAAAATGGGGCCTCGGTTGGGGTCCAGACCGACGGCGGCGCTATGTTTATCGCCGGAATGTCCAGCATTACCGAACCACCGGTCAATGATTTATGGACGGTCAAAGGTGAAGAGCAGCTGCTCGAAGGCTGGCGGAGAGAAGACACAGAGTTTTTCAACCGCATCAACCCGATGGTTTACTTCCATGAGCGCCAGATTGAAGACTTTTTAAGCGCCATCATCAAAGGCGGCCAACCGCTAATCGATGGCGAAGAGGGCCGGAAGACGGTAGAGATATTCACCTCCATTTACCGGTCCAACCGGGACAAAAAACCGGTCAAGTTCCCGTTAGAACCGGAAAATAAAGACGATTTCGACGGCAGGCTTTAGGCGGGAGATTGGCGGCTCAATTAGAAACTTGTAACTGTTCAAGGCAATTAGCCACTGGGACACGGAGGCGCAGAGAAAAAACTAATTTAAAACTTTGAAGATACGAAGATCAAAGCGCAGCCCTGCCAGACGCTTCCAAGTTATTTATGTTCTTTGTAGTATCTTAATGTTTTGACGCGCTGAAAATGGAATAAAAAATGGTCTCTATGGTCTCTGTGGCTAAATAGTTGCAAAACTTAGCGAAGGAAGGAAGTCCATGGTTAAAGAGAATAGCCGTCAAAGCGTTTCCAGCCAAGTTCTTACCGAGATTCAAAATATGCTAAAGAGTGGAAAGATTAAACCGGGGGATTTTTTGCCGTCCGAAAGGGAACTGGCCGCTTCCTTAAACGTGGGGAGGCCCGCTGTCAGGGAAGCCTTGAAAGCCTTGGAGATTATCGGAGTGGTGAATATAATGCACGGCAAGGGTATACAGGTGATAACCCCTTCGGTGGAGTCGGTAATCCAATCGCTTTTGGCTCCGGTAACAATTACTCCGGCGGATTTATTTAATATTCTGGAAGTCCGGGAAATCATCGACCCGAAATGCGCTTACATAGCGGCCATGAGAGCCACGGCCGATCAATTACAGGCGCTGGCGGAGTTATTGGTGAAAATGCGGAATTCGGTGACCAATCCCGCTGAGTTTGCCGACGCCGATTACGAATTTCATTTTAAAGTGGCCGAATTCGCCAATAATCCGATGCTAAAACGGGTATTTGAAGCGGTGGCAGGCTTGTTACATTTACAACACTACCGGACGGCGGAGATTCCGGGCCATCAAGAAACCATTGAGTTTCATACCGCTGTTTACCGGGCTATCGCCGAGCACAATCCGGAAGAAGCAGAAAAGCAGATGGCGGCTCATATTCAAGATACACGGCGCCGTTTGAGCAACAGCCATTTGGAAAGTATAAACAGGGGGTGATAAGAAGAATAAAGCTGTTTGGCGTACCTAAAAAATTTAATTGGAGGGAAAAAGAAAAATGTTGAAAAGAAGTTTTACCGGGATTTTGCTTATCGTTTTATGCATTTTGGTAGCTTCGGGAATGATTTATGCAGCCACCCCTCAACCAGTGAAAATGGCCGATTTCAAAGCAGCTAAAATCAATTGGCAACAGGCAAAGGGCCAAACGATTACCGTGGCTATGAATCTGGGGCCGGAGGCTGAAGCCTTACAGCCATATCTAAAGCAATTCACCCAGTTGACCGGGATTAAAGTCGACTATCAACCCTATCCTGAACTGGAATTGCATCAAAAGACTTTTATCGATTTCACTTCCCATACGGGCGTATTTGATGTGGTTATGCAGGATTTCATGTTTACACCGCAATACGCCGGCGCCAATTATACGATTCCGCTGGAACCGTTCATCAGCAATCCTAAATTGACCGATGACAAATGGTATAAATCCAATGATTTTCTTAAGGGCTTGTGGAGCGCCGTCAAATACCGGGGCAAGGTCTACGCCATTCCTTTCACCGGAGAGACCACTTTATTAATGTACCGCAAAGATTTACTGGAAGCAAAAGGATTAAAAGTGCCGACCACCTTTGACGAATTATGGAATGTCGCCAAAGCGCTGAACGATCCGCCGACGATTTACGGTATCGCTCTCCGCGGCCAACGCGGCCAAGGCATGAATATCTTCACCTGGACCCAATTCTTCAGAGGTTTCGGTGGAAATTTTTTCAAAGATTTCCCGGAGGATATGACTCCTACAGTTAATACTCCCGAAGCCATCAAAGCAACCGAGTTTTATGCTAATATCTTAAAACAATATGGACCTCCCGGAGTAGCCAACTGGACCAATATGGAAGTTTACGCTGCCCAACAACAAGGTAAAATCGCCATGACTCTGGATGCCAACGCTTTCGGTCCCATCATTGACGACCCTGAGAAATCCAAAACAGCCGGTAAGTGGGGCTATGCAGTTATTCCGGGCGATAAAGGCGGTCCGCAACCGGCGGTTTACACCCATTGTCTTTCGATAAATAATGATTCCAAGAAAAAGACAGCCGCCTGGTTATTCGTTCAATGGGCAACCAGCCCACAAATGACAGCGATTAGGGCAATGGCCACCGGTGTTCCTCCGAGAGCTTCCTCTTGGGAGAATCCGCAATTTGCCAAACAGATGAAACATGTTGGCAATGGCGCTTATACAACCGTGACCGCGAAATCCCTCAACATTGCCGATGGTCAATACCGCCCTGTTTTCCCGCACTGGAGAGAGATGGGAGATATCTTGGGTGAAGCCGTGCAATCGGTTATCGCCGGTTCCCAAACCGCGGAAGCCGCTTTGAATAAGGCCCAGGAAGACATCACCGCGATGCTTGTCAAAAACGGCTATCTGAAGAAATAATCCTAATTACCGGCATGTGTACTATTGCGGTACACATGCCTTTCACCAAATGGGGGCGTGATGAGAAATGACTAAGCTGCGAGATTGGTCCGAAAAGCATTTCGGTTTTGTATTAATGGCCCCGGCTACAATTTATTTGGCTGCAGTCGCTCTGTACGTAACAGTCTTTTTGGTCTATTACAGCCTTTGTAATTGGAGCGTCTCCAGTCCGCAACCGAGCTTTATCGGATTGGTCAATTACGCTCAAATTTTAAAGGATTCCAAGTTCTGGGAGAGCATTGTCTTGACCGTTGTTTTCTTGATTACCGCGGTTGGGGTAGAGGTTATTCTCGGTTTTGCAATTGCCTTATTGTTAAACCAACAGATTTACGGGGTTAAAATTATCAGAACCTTGCTTATTCTCCCAATGGCAATGACGCCGGTTGTTTCCGGGCTTATTTGGAGGATTTTATACGATCCCACCCTAGGGTTGATAAATTATCTATTGTCGTTCATTGGAATTAAAGGGCCGGCTTGGGTAGCCACCGCCGGCACGGCTTTGCCCGCTGTTATCCTTGTAGATATCTGGCAATGGACCCCTTTCGCTTTTCTGGTTATTACCGCCGGCTTGCAGTCTCTCCCGGCTGAACCATACGAAGCGGCTTCCATCGATGGAGCCGGCCCGTTTCAGGTGCTGTTCCGGATAACCATCCCCTTGCTAAAACAGGTGCTTTTGATTCTTATTTTGTTAAGAGGAATTGACGTCATCAAAGTATTCGATACCATTTATGTTATCACCAACGGGGGACCCGGCACCGCCACTCAGACTCTGGTGTTTTACACGTTCTTAAAGGGATTTCAATGGTTCGATCTTGGATATGCATCGGCGATGGCCATGTTCTTACTGTTTGCAGTCACGATCCTGGTACAATTCTTTGTTAAGCGCACGGGGGTGAATCTAGCCGATGTCAACTAGGAAGATTATGAAAATGGTTATAACCTATTTGTTGATTCTTTGCATTTTGGCGTTTTTCCTGATGCCGATCTGGTGGATGGTTACTTTATCTTTAAAAACCGCTGATGATAATATGGCGATGCCGCCTAAAATAGTATTTAAACCGACCTTTGAAAACTACAAAACAGTGCTCGGCTTCTCTCGCGGGGTTGAGGGGAGCTTCGCCCCCAGTAATAAAGATTTCCCCCGGAATCTATTGAACAGCGTGATAATCGGTTTGACAGCCACTTTTTTGGCTTTATTAATCGGTACACCAGCTTCTTACGGGTTATCCAAATATCATTTTAAACGTAAACGCGATCTGGCGTTGTTTATTTTGTCAACCCGTTATGTGCCGCCTATTGCGGTAGTTATTCCTTTCTTTATCTTTTTTCGGTGGTCGAGGCTGCTCGACAGCCACTTGGGCCTAATCTTGATGTACAGCTTTATGAACCTGGCGCTGGTCATCTGGATGATGAAAGGCTTTTTCGATGAGGTTCCCACCGAGCTAAGCGAGGCGGCCAGGGTTGACGGCTGTTCCCAGTTAACGGCTTTTTTCAGAATTGCCCTGCCTTTAGCGGCGCCGGGATTGATTGCCACCTCCATCCTCTGCCTTTTGTTATCTTGGAATGAATTCTTATTTGCGGTTTTGTTCACCGCCAAAGTGGCGAAGACAGCTCCGGTAGGCGTCTATTCGTTTATAACCTTCCGGGAGATTGTCTGGGGTAATTTAACGGCTGCCGGGGTCATAACCACGCTGCCGATACTGGTATTTGTCTTGCTGGTCCAGAAGAACCTGGTCCGCGGTCTGACAGCGGGCGCGATCAAATAAATTGGTTGTAAAATTAGATGAATGGGAGTGTTGGCTGTGGGTATCGATTATACCATCAAGCGGGATCAAACCCATTTCTATTTTGACAGATCGAACAAACCGGTGTTAACGGTTAAACCGGGGCAGACGGTTAAGATTGAGACCGAAAGAGCGGATAATATGGTTTTAACTGAAGAGAACCCGGTTTTCCGGGATCGGACCGAAGTTTTAGCTAAGGGAGCCAACCCGGTGACCGGCCCGATCTTCGTGGAGGGTGCCAAACCCGGCGATAAACTCAGTGTATCCATTCTTGAGGTGACGCCTTGCCCGGACCAGAGCCCGGGTTATGTGACACTAGTTCCCGGCCCTTCGGGTATTCTGCCTCCTTTTTCCTTATATCCGGAGTTCAAACCGGAGACTATCTGGTGCAAGGTGAAGGACGGCAAGTTTTCCTTCCCGTTGAAACACAAAGAAATGCATATTCCGGTCCAGCCTTTTATCGGCACCATCGGCACCGCTCCGGCCGAAGAACGGATCGCCTCCTACTGGTTCTCCCAGGAATTTTTGGGTAATGTCGATTGTCCGGAGATAACCACCGGGAAAACGGTGGTTATGCCGGTGAATGTTAATGGCGCCCTGTTGTCGTTGGGTGATGTTCATGTGCGGCAGGGTCATGGGGAAATGTCGGGCTGTGCGGTGGAATGCCGGGGTGAAGTGGTGATCCGGATCGATCTTTTAAAGGAAAAGGAAGCTAAATATTTTGAATGGCCGCAGGTCAACGGCCCAGACTATATCGGTTCGGTGGGCTGCATCAAACACTCCATGGAACATACGGTTCAGGCGGCTTTGTATGATTTGGTAAAGCGGCTGGAGAAGTTTTACGGATTTGAGTTGATCGATGCGTACCAGTTAGTGGCGACGTGTGTGGAATTGGAGATCGGGCAGTTTACTTTTCCGCATTACTCCTGTTTGGCGAAGATTAAAAAAGAGTTTCTGTAGGCCGGTCTTTAAGAAATTGACACCAGCGACAGCCGTGCGGTTGGCAACGGACTTCTTCAACCTCCTCCTTTTTTAAGAAAACCAGATTTGGTTTTCTTTTTTTTTAAGCTTTTTGGACAGGATGACGAAAGAGATAAGGGTTTACAAAATCAGGAACGATGGGAGGCTGAACCTGCTCTTTGAGGTATTCACCGGCCAATAAAGACATAAAACCCTCGCCAATCAATGGCTTTTGAAACTTTTTGCAGGAAACTGATGGAAATTAGCGAATATTTTTCTACTGATGATATAATAGTTATGCCAAACGTCTGTTTCATGACCATACCTTGTCACCCGGCTAGATTATAATTTAAGTAATGGAACTTAAAATCTTAATTGGCTTACTAAGGAAGAGGAGATACTGATGGCCCGGATGAAAGAGAACAACACCAAGGAAGAACCCATTGAAAAACAGCTTTGGAAGGCAGCGGACAAGCTCCGCAAAAACATCGACGCCGCCGAATATAAGCATGTTGTCCTCGGACTAATCTTTTTGCGTTACATTTCCGACGCTTTTGAGGAACTTTATAATAAGCTAAAAAGCGGCCAAGGCGAATACGCCGGGGCGGACCCGGAGGACAAGGACGAGTACAAGGCGGAGAACGTCTTCTTTGTCCCGGAGATCGCCCGCTGGTCTTATCTGCAATCCAAGGCGAAACTTCCCACCATCGGCAAGGAAATCGATAACGCCATGGAAGCCATTGAAAAGGACAATCCTTCTCTAAAAGATGTGCTGCCAAAGGTTTACGCCCGTGGCAATCTTGACCCGACCAACCTAGGCGGGCTGATCGACCTCATCGGCAATGTCGCGCTTGGCGAAGCCAAAGACCGGAGCGCTGATGTTCTAGGTCATGTCTTCGAATATTTCCTAGGCGAGTTCGCCCTGGCGGAAGGGAAGAAGGGTGGCCAATTCTATACACCCCGTAGTGTAGTTGAACTCCTGGTTGAAATGTTGGAACCTTATAAAGGCCGGGTCTTTGACCCTTGTTGCGGTTCAGGCGGGATGTTTGTCCAGTCCGATAAGTTTGTCAAGGAGCATCAAGGAAAAGTAGATGACATTTCCATATTTAGGCAAGAGAGCAACCAGACTACCTGGCGATTGTGTAAAATGAACCTAGCCATCCGCGGGATCGATAGCACGATGGTCAAATGGAACAATGAAGGTTCCTTTTTAAATGACGCCCATAAGGATTTGAAGGCCGACTTTGTCATCGCCAATCCGCCTTTTAACGACAGCGACTGGAGCGGCGACTTGCTCCGTAACGACGGGCGATGGAAATACGGCGTACCGCCTTCCGGCAACGCCAACTATGCTTGGATTCAGCATTTCCTTTATCATTTGAGCCCCAGCGGCACCGCCGGGTTTGTTTTGGCGAAGGGATCGCTGACCTCCAAGACTTCCGGGGAAGGGGAGATCCGCAAGGAATTAATCGAAGCCCGGTTGGTGGATTGTATTGTCAACCTGCCCGCCAAGTTGTTTTTAAATACCCAGATCCCGGCTTGCCTCTGGTTTTTAAGCCGGAACAAGGCCAACGGCGGTTACCGGAGCCGGACCGATGAGATTTTGTTCATCGACGCCAGGAATGAAGGGTATTTGATTAACCGGAGAACACGGGTGCTTGGGTCTGAGGATATTCAGAAGATCGCCAATACCTATCATAACTGGCGGAACCCGGATGGGAAATATGAGGACATTAAGGGTTTCTGCAATTCGGCTAGTATTGAAAGAGTTAGGGAGCTGGATTATGTGTTGACTCCCGGCAGGTATGTGGGACTCCCCGATGAAGAGGATGATTTTGATTTTAAGGAGTGGTTTACTGCTTTGAAGGCTGAGTTTGAGGAGCAGTTGAAGGAAGAGGAGAGGCTGAATAAGGCGATTTTGGAGAATTTGGGAAAGGTGAAGCTGGATGGGTGAGTGGAAGGAATGTAGGTTAGGGGAACTAATCTCAAAAGGTATTGCAGATTTGCAAACTGGACCATTTGGAACAATGTTCAATGCATCAGAATATACAGACAATGGAACCCCCCTTATTGCCGTTCAAGATATTGGCGAAAATAAAATAGAAAGTGGAAAATTAAAGTATATCGGTGCAGAATCTGTAAACCGATTATCTAGATATAAAGTTTTAGAAAATGATATCATATTTGGACGAAAAGGATCAATTGACAAAAGAGCATTAATTTCTAAAAAAGAAGAGGGTTGGATACAAGGTAGCGATTGTATTAGATTGCGTTTAAACAGAGATATAAATGCGAAATTTATATCTTATCAATTAGGAAGTAATAGATTAAAAGAATGGTTAGTTCAACATTCACATGGGGCCACAATGCCTTCACTCAATCAAGAGATACTATCTTTATTGCCCTTAATTTTACCACCGTTACATGAACAACACGCCATCGCTTCAGTTCTTTCCAGCCTAGACGACAAAATAGACCTGCTCCACCGCCAGAATAAAACCCTGGAAGCCATGGCGGAAACGCTTTTTCGGCAGTGGTTTGTGGAAGAGGCGGATGAGGGGTGGGAGGAAGGAAGTCTTCTTGAATTAATTCAATTAGTCGGCGGTGGTACACCAAAGACATCTATTCCTGATTATTGGGATGGTGATATTCCCTGGTTAGCTGGTGGAGATATTGCTTCAAATCATAAATCTTTCGTACTTAAAACTGAAAAAACTATAACTGAAAAAGGATTAAAAAATAGTTCCGCTAAACTCTTACCGAAATTTGCGACTATAATATCTGCAAGAGGTACGGTAGGTAAGTATTGTTTACTTGCACAACCAATGGCTTTTAGCCAGTCTAATTATGGTATTTTACCAAAAGTAGATAATTGTTATTTCTTTACGTATTTATTAATAAATCATTTGGTCGAAGAACTACAATCTTCAGCATATGGCAGCGTTTTTGATACGATAACCACAACAACCTTCAAAGAAAATAGAGTCTTAATACCGGCAAAGGATAAAATTATTGGTTTTGAAACTGCTGTTTTACCGTACTTTAATAAAATGTTTGTAAATAAATCACAAATTCACACCCTAGAAAAACTCCGTGATACACTCTTGCCAAAATTAATGAGTGGGGAAGTGAGGGTAAAAGTCTGAACCGCTGATTGAACCTGATTAAATGATTACGCTGATTTTGTTGGGCTGAGTATTATTGATACAGTCTTGGGTTAAGAAAATTATTCGCCCGATTAAAATAAGCAAACGATTTAATCAGATAAATAGCGTTAAGACATGGTTTCAAAGAAATCAGGTTAATCAGATAAATCAGCGGTAGGCATCCCAGAATCAGCAATCAATGATTGGGGGGCTTATATGATTAACAACCAATACAAACACTCCGAATTAACCTCGAAAATAATCGGCTGCGCTATAGCGGTCCATAAAACGCTGGGTAACGGGTTTCAAGAGGTAATTTATCAGAGGGCATTGGAGATAGAATTTTTAGAAAATGCGATTGATTATAGCCGGGAACATGAAATGCCTGTATATTATAGACAACGACAAATCGGCACGCGCCGGGTAGACTTTTTAGTTAAAAATATTATTTCGGTTGAAATAAAAGCTGTAGCAAGATTGGAAGATGTCCATCTGGCTCAAGCAATCAATTACCTTGAGGCATATAACCTGGAAGTCGGTTTATTAATAAATTTCGGCGCTAAGAGTTTGGAATTTAAGCGGTTGATTAATTCAAAATTTAACAAGGTTATTTAGACTAATTTAAAAACACAGGCGAGAATAGTAAGGAGGCCTAATGCCCTACACCCCCGCCATCCACCACCGCCGTTCCCTCCGTCTGCAAGGATATGATTATTCCCGGGCCGGGTGGTATTTCATCACCCTCTGCGTCCAGGACCGGTTGCGTTTGTTTGGCGAAATTAGCAATGGTGAAATGATATTAAACGATATGGGGCAAATTGTATCGGATTGTTGGTTGGATTTGCCCAACCATTATAAAAATGTGGTTTTGGATGAATCCGTGATCATGCCCAACCATTTTCACGGCATTGTGGTTTTTACGGTTACGGTTGGCGCGGTTGGTTCCGTTGATAGGGTTGATACCGCCGTTGATGGTGATGGTAATGTATGTCCCGATGATTTCGTAGGGGCGATTCATGAATCGCCCCTACGGGAATCGCCCCTACGGGAATCGCCCCTGCGTGAACCGTCCGTACGGAAACCATCCCTACAGGAAACCACCCAACGGTTAAATACATCAAAACAACCGTATTTATCCCACCGATCCCGATCCACCCAACCAATGGACATCCAAGAACGTCGGAACATGGGATTACCGAAATTGGTCGGACGTTTTAAAATGGTCTCATCCAAACAAATCAACATCATCCGGAACACACCCGGTGTCCCGGTTTGGCAACGCAATTATTACGAACATATTATCCGCAACGAACCCGAATTAAACCGCATCCGTGAATATATCATCAATAACCCATTAAACTGGCAAAAGGATGATTATAATGACTGATAAGATCACCGAATCCGCAGTTGAAAAGTTCGCCGTCGAACTTCTGGAAAAACAGGGTTACGATTATTATTACGGCCCCGACATCGCTCCGGATGGCGACACTCCGGCGCGGCAATCTTTTGAAGATGTCCTGTTGCTTGAGAAGCTCAAGGAAGCCGTGGCCCGGATCAATCCGGTAATTCCCGCCGACACCAGGAAAGACGCCATCAAACAGTTACAGCGGATCAACTCCCCGGAACTGATTGCCAATAATGAAGCTTTTCACCGGATGCTGACTGAGGGGATTAAGGTTACTTATCGTAAAGACGGGGAAGACAGGGGCGATCTGGTCTGGTTGATTGATTTTAACGACCCGGAAAAGAACGATTTTGCCGTTGTCAATCAGCTAACCATCATCGAAAATAACGTCAACAAACGCCCGGATGTGGTCCTCTTTGTCAATGGCTTGCCTCTGGTCATTATCGAATTGAAGAACCCGGCGGATGAAAACGCGACGGTCCATTCCGCCTTTAAACAATTGCAGACCTACAAACAGGTTATTCCCACTCTATTCACATATAACGGTTTCTTGGTCGTCTCCGACGGTTTGGAAGCCAAGGCTGGTTCCATCTCCGCCGATTTTAGCCGTTTCATGGCTTGGAAAAGTAGCGACGGCAAGGTGGAGGCGTCACCGTTAATCGGGCAATTGGAGACGTTGATCAAGGGGATGCTTAATAAAGCTACTCTTTTGGACCTGATCCGCCATTTCATCGTCTTTGAAAAAACCAAGAAGGAAGATAAGGAAACCGGGCAGATCACCATCCAAACCATCAAAAAAATCGCGGCATATCATCAATATTACGCGGTCAACCGGGCGGTGGAATCAACCCTCCGGGCGGCGGGGTATGGTTTGGGGTTGAATTTTGCGAATTCCGTAAATATCGGGCATATCGTAAATGCCGGGAATATCGTGGGGGCGATTCATGTAGGGGCGATTCATGTAGGGGCGATTCATGAATCGCCCCTACGGGAACGTCCAATATGGGAATCCCCAATACATAAATCGTCCCAACGTGAATTTCCATCGGCCATACAGGAATCCCCCGAAAATTACGGCGTTCCCGGCGTCAAAGACCAGCCTGTCGGAGACCGGAAAGGCGGCGTCATCTGGCACACCCAAGGCAGCGGCAAATCTCTCTCCATGGTCTTTTTCACCGGCAAAATCGTCTTGGCGATGGACAATCCCACCGTAGTGGTGATTACTGATCGTAACGATTTAGATGACCAGTTATTCGATACTTTCGCCGCTTCCCGGCAATTGTTGAGACAAGACCCGATACAGGCTGAGAGTCGGGAACAATTAAAAGATCTATTAAAGGTGACTTCCGGTGGTATTGTCTTTACCACTATTCAAAAGTTCCAGCCCGAAGAGGGAAATGTTTATGAACAACTTTCCGATCGGGGAAATATTATTGTCATTGCCGATGAAGCCCATCGGACTCAATACGGGTTCAAGGCGAAAAACATTGACGCTAAAGATGAAAACGGCAATGTAATCGGTAAGAAGATTGTTTACGGTTTCGCCAAATATATGCGGGACGCTTTGCCGAACGCCACCTATATCGGGTTTACCGGTACGCCGATTGAAGGGACGGATGTCAATACTCCGGCGGTATTCGGCAACTATGTTGATATCTATGATATTTCACAAGCCGTAGCCGACGGCGCGACGGTGCGTATTTACTACGAAAGTCGCCTGGCCAAAATCGGCCTCAGCGATGAAGGCAAGAAATTAATCAAAGAATTTGACGATCAATTTGAAATGGAGGAAGACGTAGGGGCGATTTATGAATCGCCCTTACGGGAATCGCCCCTACGGGCCAAGGCAAAGTGGACCCAATTGGAGGCGTTGATCGGCAGCAAGGATCGGATTAAACGCGTGGCTGAAGATATTGTGACCCATTTTGAACGGCGGCAGGAGGCTATCAACGGTAAGGCGATGATTGTCACCATGTCCCGGCGGATCGCCGCCGAACTATATCAAGCAATCATCGATTTGAGGCCGGAGTGGCATAGCGACGATCTAAAAAAGGGTGTCATCAAAGTGGTTATGACTTCTGCTTCCTCCGATGGGCCGGAGATCGCCAAACACCATACCACCAAAGAGCAGCGGAGAGGTCTTGCTGAACGGATGAAAGACCCGGATGATGAGTTGAAATTGGTTATCGTTCGCGATATGTGGCTGACCGGTTTTGACGCTCCCTGCCTCAAAACCCTTTATATTGACAAGCCCATGAAGGGGCATAATCTGATGCAGGCCATCGCTAGGGTAAACCGGGTTTATGGACAGGTCAAGGGCGGGCTAATAGTTGATTATCTGGGGATCGCCTCGGATTTAAAAGAAGCGCTTTCCTTCTATTCGGCAGCCGGTGGTAAAGGCGATCCGGCGGTGGCACAGGAGCAAGCGGTCCAGTTGATGCTGGCCAAATTGGAAGTGGTCTCGCAGATGTTTCACGGTTTCGCTTATGAAGAATACTTTGAGGCGGACACCGGAAGGAAACTATCCATCATTTTAGCAGCCGAAGAACATATCCTCGGTCTGGAAAACGGCAAGAAGCGTTATATCGATGAAGTGACCGCCCTGTCCCAGGCATTCGCCATCGCCATCCCTCACGAGCAGGCAATGGACGTCAAAGATGAAGTGGCTTTCTTCCAAGCGGTCAAATCCCGTTTGGTCAAATTCGACAGCCCCGGACCTGGAAAAAGCGACGCCGAAATTGAGACCGCTATTAAACAAGTTATCGATAAAGCCCTTGTCACCGAACAAGTAATTGATCTCTTCGACGCCGCCGGTATCAAAAAACCGGATATCTCGATCCTCTCCGAAGAATTCTTGCTGGAAGTCAAGAACATGGAGCATAAAAACATCGCCTTGGAAGTCTTGAAAAAACTTCTGAATGATGAAATTAAAGCCCGCGCTAAAAAGAACCTGGTTCAAAGCAAGACCTTAATGGAGATGTTGGAGAATTCCATTAAAAAGTATCATAACAAAATCATTACCGCCGCTGAAATCATTGAGGAACTGATAAATCTGGGGAAAGAAATCCAAGCCATGGATAAGGAACCCCAAGAGATGGGCCTATCCGATTATGAGTATGCCTTTTATACAGCTGTCGCCAACAACGAAAGCGCCCAGGAAGTTATGGGTAAAGAAAAACTCCGGGAATTGGCGGTGGTTTTGTACCAAAAGGTTAGGGAAAACGCCTCAATCGACTGGACTATCAGGGAAAGCGTCAAAGCGAAACTGAAGGTCATTGTCAAACGGGTACTGCGTCAATACGGCTATCCGCCTGACATGCAGATGCTGGCGACGGAGACCGTTTTGAAACAGGCGGAATTGATAGCTGAAGAATTGACGCAGGGGAAATAATAATCCGAATAAAAATAGGGGGATATCGTTATAAGTAATTTCTACATCCCATCGAACCTGATGATTGGTGGCCTTTCCTAGCAAACCCTGAAAAACATTGGCATTAAGACCATTCAGCATATAATTTAGCCTACAGTCGGCAAGGGACAAACGATCGATCCCTCCATGACGGGGGAAAATGATGATCGCCGACGGGTGCTTCGGACAACGGCAAGAAATTTGGGCTTCAATTTTTTGGATAAATTAAGCCAAGGAATTTTAAAATTGAACCGTGCAATTCTGAAATTAAGCCAAGGAATTCTGAAATTGAGCCAAGGAATTTTAAAATTGAGCCAAGGAATTCTGAAATTAAGCCAAGGAATTTTAAAATTGAACCGTGCAATTCTGAAATTAAGCCAAGGAATTTTAAAATTGAACCGTGCAATTCTGAAATTGAACCAAGGAATTTTAAAATCGAACCGTTCGCAATTGGTTATTGCAGATGCGGCAATTTCAACGCTTCGGGCAATTGCACACAGGCGGCTAAATCCCGTTAAATTGCGCCCCGGCAACGGCCGGGGCCTGGACTTCATTTCTGCTTGGCTTTTGCTAAGAATGGCATTTCGGCCCGACTCTTGATATTTTCTCCCGGTTCCCGACTCCCGGCTGCAGTTTCCCGCATAGATGTCGGGTATTAGTGTTACAATCATGGTTTGAAAAATTAGAGGGCAAAGACGCCTGTTCACCTCATCCCGCCCTCTCCGGCATCGCAGCCCGGCGGAGTAATTTACGGAAAGGGATGACGGAGCATGAACATATGCCTTTTGGATGCCCGGATTGAAGGCCCTTAAAAAACCCAAGTTTCAACCACTTCACCTCTCCCCGTCGAATATTCACCTTTAAAACGCTTCGCCGGAGGCCTAGTGAGGGGTCGCCTTAGGGCATCTTTACTCGGCTGAGATATATCCGCCAGATCCGCGACAAGATCCTGGTAAACGACCATGAGTATAAAGAATTGGGCAAGGTTCTTTCCGGACTGTCTGGCTTTATTCATGCCTTCCGCCTTCGCCCTACCTAAAACATTGACTACCGGGCGCGGATATATTATAATAAACCTAATTTACAATTTAAAAACAGTGATGGGGAAGAGTACTCTTCACAACCAGCCTAAGAGAGCCGGGACAGGTGCGAGCCGGCGCTGTGGTTTGATCGGGAAAATCACCCCGGAGTTGCGTTCTGAAGCCATTAAGAAACGCCGGTGTTCGCCGTTAACGACTACAAGCGAAAAGCGACGCTTTTAAGCTGGGTGGTACCGCGGGTTATCGACTCGTCCCAATGGGGACGGGTTTTTTATTTTTTTAGGCATGAGGGTTGAGGCAAGAGGCATGAGTTTTATAAGCCTGAAGCATAGATAAAAGGTTTATTTTGGGTTTCTCATGCCTCATGCCTCACGCCTAATCCCAAACTAACTTATAAAATAAGAGGGTTCAATGATTTTAGCCCGGGAAAATACTAAAAATGGGGAGATCGTCTTAAGGCAGGGTTCCGCCGGATACGAGATTATCGTCGATGGACAGTTTCTGATGTCTTCGGCCAGCGGCCGGTCATCCGAAGTCCTGGTCGAACTGGGCCTCGGAGAATTGGCCGGGCGGAACAACCTCAGCGTTCTCATCGCCGGATTAGGCTTGGGGTTTTCGCTTAAGACGGCTTTGGAGTATGCCGCGGTTGCTGAGGTAACCGTGGTCGAGCTGGAGGAGAAGATTATCCAGTGGCATCAAGGGGATATTATACCCGGTTCCGCCGTTTACTTTAAAGACGCCAGAGTTCAGGTCCACAGCCGGGATTTTCTGGAGTTTGTCGCCGGTTGCCGGGAACATTACGATTTGATAGCCATTGATATAGATAACGGCCCGGATTGGTTGAGCCATCCGGAGAATAGCCGCCTTTATGGGCGGGACAATTTAGGGCGGATTAAGGAGATACTAAAGCCTGGGGGGATCACGACTTTTTGGTCGGCCTCGCCCGCGCTGGAACTGGCGGAAAGGCTGGAGTCGGTCTTTGGGAACGTATCTGAGACCGAGGTTGCTGATCATAACGGTGAAGGGAGAATTATTCCGGCTTTTATCTATCTGTGCCGTTCATAAGGCCTAAAACATTGGTTAGACTGCGTGTTCTTCCCTGCGCCTCCGTGTCTCTGCGGCCTATAAATTAAGCCACAGAGGCGCTGAGACAGAGAGAAAAGATATTTTAAATCAGCCATTTTCAAGAATATAGCTAAAGATCATATTATTCCAGGAAGGGGTTATTTTTGATGCAGCATTTTAAGGAAGTCGATACTAAAAAACCGGTCAAGCAGAGGGAAGAGGAGATCCTCAAATATTGGCTGGATGAGAAGGTTCCGGATCGGAGCGTTACCGAGCGGGAGGGTTCGCCCCGTTATATCTTTTACGAAGGCCCGCCGACCGCCAACGGCAAACCCGGGATCCATCATGTTCTGGCGCGCACCTTGAAAGACACCGTCTGTCGCTATAAGACCATGGAAGGTTACCAGGTTCACCGGAAAGGCGGCTGGGATACCCACGGGCTGCCGGTGGAGATTGAGGTCGAGAAGCAACTGGGGATCTCCTCCAAACCGGAGATCGAGGCCTACGGGATTGAGCCCTTCAACAAAAAATGCCGGGAGTCGGTCTTCACCTACGAGCGTGAGTGGCGCCGGATGACCGAGCGGATCGGCTATTGGATCGATATGGATCATCCCTATATCACCCTTGACAATAACTATATCGAGACCGTCTGGTGGATTCTGAAACAATATTTCGACAGGGGTCTCATTTATGAAGGGCACAAAATCATGCCCTACTGTTCCCGCTGCGGAACCCCGCTGGCTTCCCACGAGGTTTCGCTCGGTTACAAAGATGAAACCATCGATTCGATTTACATCCGGATGAAGGTCAAAGGCAAAACGGGTGAGTATTTTTTAGTCTGGACAACCACGCCCTGGACATTGCCTTCCAACGTCGCCTTGGCCATAAACCCGGAATACACTTATGTCCGGGCGCGTAAACCCGGCGATGAAGCCGTTTATATCATGGTGCGCGACCGGGTTTGGGCTGTTTTGGGGAAGGACGCCGAAATATTGGAAGAGATGAAGGGCGCGGCTCTAGTTGGTATGGAATACGAACAAATAATGCCCTTTGTGAAGGCCGGCGCCAACGCCTTCAAGGTTTACGGAGCGGACTTCGTCTCCACCGAAGACGGAACCGGTATCGTCCATATCGCCCCGGCCTTCGGCGAAGACGACTACCAGCTCGGCAAAGAGTATAACCTGCCGGTGTTGCAGCCGGTTGATAAGGAAGGGAAGTTTACCCCGGAGGTTACTCCCTGGGCGGGCCGTTTTGTCCGGGAGGCCGACGCCGACATCACCCGTTATCTAAAGAACGAAGGCATTCTGTTTTCCAGGGAACGGATGACCCACTCCTACCCCTATTGTTGGCGTTGCGATACTCCGTTGTTGTACTATGCCAGAAAATCGTGGTATATCGCCACCACCAAATATAAAGACCGGATGATCGCTTGTAACAAGGAGATTAACTGGTTCCCGGAGCATGTTGGAAAAGGCCGCTTCGGCAACTGGCTGGAGAACATGATCGACTGGTCGCTCTCCCGCGACCGTTACTGGGGAACGCCTTTAAACATTTGGAAGTGTGAGTCCTGCGGCAAGTTGGCTTCGGTCGGCTCCCGGCAGGAATTGGCCGCCAGGGCCATGGAGCCGGTGGACCCGGAAAAGATCGAGCTGCACCGCCCCTATATCGATAATGTTCATCTAAAATGCGACTGCGGCGGTAGAATGACGCGGACTTCGGAAGTGATTGACTGCTGGTTTGATTCCGGCTCCATGCCATATGCTCAGTGGCATTACCCCTTTGAAAACAAGGACAATTTCGACACGTTGTTTCCGGCGGACTTCATCTGCGAAGGCATTGATCAAACAAGAGGCTGGTTCTATTCTTTGCTGGCGATCTCCGTTTTTCTGTCGGACCGGGCCGCTTATAAAAACGTCATGGTCAATGATCTGGTGCTGGATAAGAACGGCCAGAAGATGTCCAAATCCCGGGGGAACGCGGTTGATCCCTGGAGCTTACTGGAGAAGTACGGCGCCGACGCCACCCGCTGGTACTTGTTGGTGGTTTCGCCGCCCTGGACGCCGACCCGGTTCGATGAGGACGGAGTAAAAGAGGTTTTTGCCAAGTTTTTCGGCACCCTCCAGAATGTTTATTCCTTCTTTACCCTATATGCCAACATTGATCAGGCCGACCCGGCTACTTACGACATTCCGGTCGAAGAAAGGGCCGAAATTGACCGCTGGATTATCTCGCGGCTGAACTCCCTGATTAAACAGGTCCGCTCGGATATGAAGTCATTCGAACTGACCCGGGTGGTGAAAGCGATTCAGAGTTTCGTGATTGACGATGTTTCCAACTGGTATGTTAGGCGGACCCGGGAGCGTTTCTGGGCTTCGGAGATGGATAACAACAAGAAATCCGTCTACCGCACCCTCTGGGAGGTCCTGTTGGATGTGGCCAGGTTAATTGCGCCTTTTGCGCCTTTCATGGCCGAGGAGATCTATCAAAACCTGATGTCCGGCCCGAAAAAGCAATTCTCGGTTCATGTGGAATATTACCCGGAAGTGAATGAAGCTTTAATCAAACCGGAATTGGAAGAGTATATGGGCTTGGTCATTGATCTGGTCTCGCTGGGCCGGGCCGCCCGGAACAAAGTCCAAATCAAAGTGCGGCAACCTTTACCGGAGATCCTGGTTGACCAGAAACACCAAAAGACCCTGAGTGCTATTGAAAGCCTGGTCAAGGAGGAATTGAACGTCAAAGCCATCAGATACGTGGCCAATCCCGACCAGTACGTATCCTATGTTGTCAAACCCAATTTCCAGGTGCTCGGACCCAAGTACGGCAAGCTGCTGAAGGGGATCGAGACCGAACTGGCCAACAGCGATGCCGCTGAACTGGTGGTTGCTTTAAGGACGGCCGGAGAACTTACCTTAACTGTTAACGGGACCCCGGTTACTTTGCGGGAAGAGGATTTGGAGATCCGGACCAACGAGGAGCAAGGCTTCGTGGTGGAGATGAGCGGGGACCACTACGTTATTCTGAACACCCAATTAACCATCGAACTGGTTCGGGAGGGTCTGGCCCGCGAAGTCGTCTCCAAGGTGCAGAATATGCGGAAAAACGCCGGATTTGCCCTGACCGACCGGATTGAGCTGCAATACGTGGCCGATGATGAAGTGGCGGCCGCTTTGGATGTCTTTGAGACTTATGTGGCCGAAGAGACGCTGGCGGTTTCCATCGGACGGCGGGAGGAGGCGGCCGCCGGTTTTGAGAAATGGGATATTAACGGCCATCCGGCTATGCTAAAGGTCACCAAAAAGGTGTAATCCCTTAACAACCTTTATTCCAGCTGGATTGAGGGGCACCTCGAAAGTCTGGGTGAATACTATTTTTAGGCAGGTATAGAGACTCAGGGAATTTTTAAGAAATAGACCAACTTTCAATAAACAACAAAGGCGGCAGATTCTTAAAGAAATTTAAGGCTGCCCTCTTTTATTGGTTCTATTAAATTTTAGGCTAAACCTAAACCTTAGGATTAGTTCCGGCTGATTGGTGGCAACCTAAAGCCGGGTGAGTACCGATTCTCAATCGCCGGCAGGAAAAAGCGCTCTTTAAAAAAATCACTGAAGTGGAAAGCAAACTGGAACGGGCGAACCTGGCCCAGTTGATGGAGTTGATTCAAAATCCGGCCCGCTTGCTGTTTTTGAATTTCCTGGGAGGACTGGCGCGCGGGTTTGGGATTGCCATCGGGCTGACTATCGTAGCCAGCCTTTTTATTGTCTTTTTAACCAGGCTGGCCAGTTTGAACCTGCCTTTAATCGGGAAATATATTGCCGAGTTGGTAAGGATAGTCAATGAACATTTAAGGTTGTATTCTTAAGTTAAAAAGGGGAAAAATCGTGGACCAAGCGCAACTTAACCAGTTTAAAAAACGTTTATTAGAGGAAAAGGCCCGGATAGAGGAGGAGCTGGGGAAGTCGGAACAGTTTCAGGTCAACCAGTCAATCTCGGAATCGATCGGCGAGTTGTCGACTTATGACAATCACCCGGCCGATATCGCCAGTGAAACCTTTGAACGGGAAAAAGACCTGGCGCTGCGGAACAACGCCCGGGAGATTCTAGCCCGGATCAATGAGGCGCTGGAGAATATTGACAAGGGCGACTATGGCAAATGTGAAAGCTGCGGCCGGGAGATCAATCCGGAACGTCTGGAAGCCATCCCTTATACGACATTTTGCCTTGATTGCCAGCGGGTGGAGGACGACCGCTATATAACCCGGGAGCGGCCGGTGGAAGAAGATGTCCTGGAGCCGCCGTTTGGCCGGACTTTTAAAGACAATACCGATTATGTTGGCACCGACGGCGAGGATGTCTGGCAAAAAGTCGCCCGTTACGGAACCTCGGACACTCCTTCCGATGTGCCCGGCGCCGACAGCTATGAGGACGCTTTTTGGGATGCCGAGGAAGACCAGGGAATTGTGGAAAAGATTGACGGAATCATCAATTATGAACCGGATGAGACACCACCGGACCCGGCCAATCCGGATCAGCGGAATTAGGAGGTTTTTATAGCCAGGTAGCGAATATAGTGGTGATTAAATTTTGATCAAGCCCCGCTTTAGGCTGGAAAGGAATGGTTATGCCTTTTTTATACGTAACAATATTCATTGTAGCCCTGGACCAGATTAGCAAATTGATTATCCAGGCAAGGATGGCTCCCCTGCAATCGTTTCCACTTATTGGAGGCTGGTTTTCCTTGACCTATGTCGCCAATTACGGAGCGGCCTTCGGAATTATGCAGTCCCAAACACTCTTGCTAATAGGGATAACGGTGGGGGTGGTCGCTTTGGTCTGGTTTAGCCGGCGGCAAGTTTGGCATTATCCCCGGCTGTTGCAAGTCGGGTTGGCCGTCGCGCTCGGCGGGGCCGTCGGGAACCTTTGCGACCGGGTTAGGCTGGGCTATGTGGTGGATTTCTTTGATTTTCATATTTGGCCGGTCTTCAATATCGCTGATATCGCTATCATTACCGGAGTCGGCCTGATTATTCTGGTGATGTTGCGGAAAGATGTCAAACCGCAGCCCCGGCCTACGGGCAATCGGGTTGGCGGAATCGACTCCACTGCCACCGGGGAGGATAAATAATGAGACCCATCTTATTTTATATTTTCGGCTGGCCGGTCCATTCCTACGGCTTCATGCTGGCGCTGGCTTTTTTAATCGCCATTTGGGGCGTAGGAAAGGCGGCTAAAAAGCAAGAAATCCCTTTTGACATCATTATCGATCTGGCAACCTGGGTTTTGATAGGGGCGGTGGCTGGAGCCAGACTGGTTTACGTGATCACCGAATACCGTTATTTCATCCAGGCCCCCTGGTGGGAGGTTTTAAAAGTCAACTCCGGGGGTTTGGCTTTTCATGGCGGCCTCTTAGGCGGGTTTTTGGCCGGTTTCTGGTTCGTCAAACGGAAAAAAATCTACCCCTGGAAACTGGCTGACATTGTCACTCCTTATATCGCCTTGGGTTATGCCATTGTCAGGATCGGCTGTTTCTTAAACGGCTGTTGTTATGGGAAGATATCATCAGTCTCTTGGGCGCTTCGTTGCGCCGCTAATGACCTGGCCCTCCGCCATCCCACTCAGCTTTACTCGATAGCCGGCAGCCTGATTTTATTCGGGGTTTTGTGGTCGCTCCGCAATCACCGCCATTTTCCCGGTTTTTTATTCCTGCTTTATATAGGCCTGTACTCTATTATGCGGTATATAGTGGAAATATTCAGGGAGAGTCCGATGGTCTTCCCTTGGCTTAGTTTGGCGCAGTTGGTATGCATCATCCTAGGGGCGGCCGCTTTTGGTCTGATTTTGATTCTGGAGGGGCGTTTCCGGAAAAAGGAGGCCGGCATGGATGCAGTTGCGGAGATTCACCGCTGACAGCAGTTGTCAGGGACAGCGTTTGGATCTTTTTTTAAGCCGGACCGGGCTCTGGCCCTCCCGCTCCTTTATTCAGAAGGTTATAGAGGCCGGGGGAGCTTCTTGCAATGGGAAAGCTTTAAAAGCCAACTACCGGGTGGAGCCGGGCGATGCGATTGAGATTGTCTGGGATGACCCTGAACCGCTGGCTGTCAAGCCTGAAGCCATCCCGTTGGAGATTTTATATGAAGATTCCGATATAATTGTCGTAAATAAACCCCGGGGAATGGTAGTTCACCCGGCGGCCGGAAATTACCAAGGAACACTGGTCAATGCCTTGCTGGAACACTGCCGGGATTTGTCGGGGATCGGCGGGGTTATCCGGCCGGGAATCGTGCACCGGCTGGACAAAGACACCTCGGGAGTGCTGGTGGCGGCCAAGAATGATATGGCCCACTTGGAACTGGCCGCTCAGATTAAAGCCAGGACTATGAAGCGCGTATATAAAACCATTGTGCATGGGAGACCGCCGGAAACGGGCCGGATCGAGGCTCCTATCGGTCGCCATCCGGTGGAGCGGAAGAAGATGGCGGTGTCGCCCAAAGGCAGACCGGCGGCTACCAATTACCGGGTACTTGAATATTTGGGGTCCCATGCTTTTCTGGAGGTCCGTCTGGAATCCGGCCGGACACACCAGATCCGGGTCCATTTAAGTTATTTGGGCTACCCGGTGGTGGGCGATCCGGTTTACGGGTGGAAGAAAGAACCGGCGCCAATCAAAGGCCAGGCTCTGCATGCGGCAATGCTCGGGTTGGTCCATCCCCGCACCAAGGAGTATCTGGAATTTGTCACTGAGATTCCCGGAGTAATGCGAGAGACCTTGGATTGGTGCCGGAAACACGGGGGAAATCATTAAGTACGCGGCTTAAGCGGAATGATTAATTCTCTAGTTATTTTACGTATTGCAGTATTGCTGTTATGAACTTCTCAAAATCACCCAGATTGTTTTGGAAAATCTGGTAAACTTCTTCATCCTTGATCTCATAGTGAAGATGAACAGCTTTGTACCGAAATTTAACCATCGCCACAAAAGTGTTTTGATGCTCAATAGGTAGGATGCCGTTTTTGACTAAAGTTTTAATCGAATCGGCGCTGGTAGCCGGGATTTCCAAGTCTTGATGGGAAATAATATGATTGGAGATATCAATCATCGCCTCTACAGCCACGATCAGATTATACTTGGCCGAGTCGAAATTAGTGAAGTTAGCTAAAAATTCCTTCCGCGAAAGTTGTTTTAACTCCCCCAAACGGACCAAAGCGGTTTTTAAAGAATGAATTTTTGAATAAACCTTTTGTTTATCAACCACCTAAATATTCCTCCCGCAGGCCTTGCCGGTAATCCTCGCGGAATTTTTTAAGGATTGACTCGTAATCGTGATACTCCTCAAGCACATTTTCAATAAAATCTTGGGTTTTTTAAGCTTCTTTTTCATAAATTTTGGTCCCTGTATAGATTACTTGATGCTGAATATAAACGGGGGCGGTATTTAAATTAACAACATCAACATCATCCCTGCCAAGTATTGAGGATATTTCCGCCGCAAAACCCAGTTCATCCAATAACGGGGCCGGAATCATATAAAACCGCCAGATCAAGATCGCTTAAAGGGCTCTGAACATCGGTACCAAAAGAACCGAAAATATATGCAGTGAGGACATTACTGCCTCTGCGAAAAAAAATATTGAGCTGGTCTATTTTTTCCGCTACTTGAGTTAAATCACGCATTTCATCACCTGGTGTAATTATAATATACTTCCTTCGCCATTTCCAGGTTTAACTAAACCTTAGGGGCATTTGCCTTTTAAAAAGGATAGCGGCCGTTTGATGAGAATGATTAAAGAATAAATTAAGGAATAACCGGTACCCAGATCGACCAGCCGTTGGTTTCATTCAATTTAACCTTAAAATCACCATAACCGGATCCGTTTGTAGTCACAGTTTCCGTAAAATGTCCGGTGTAATCATAAAAAGTGGTGTTGGGTTGCTGGGAATTAATATTTTTGGTAATTTCCCGACTTCCGCCGGGAGGCCCATCAGCGATCATCATCACCAGACCATGCCCCGCAATCCCGTCGCCGGCTCTAACGTAAGAGTAAACATCATTGTCATTATTGGGTACTTCATAACCGGGGCCGTAGGCAAAAAACTTACGGGCTTTAATCAGCCTGGTAATCCCTTCTTTCATTCCGTATACATAGAAATCTTTCCAAAAAACGCATGGGATGCCATGCTCCCTCAATAGAATATAGGCGTAATCCTGGTATTTATAGTGAACAATGCCTGGATTCAGTCCGTCCCTGTTAAGGTCATGATTATCAACAAAAGTAACCGCCCGGTCTTCGTTGTCAGGATCATTGGCCAAACCGCTACTGGATAGTGCAGCCATATTGAAGCTGCCGCCACTGTTGGACAGTTGAGCGAAAGCGGCTCTTAACGGAAAATCGAATACTTCTAATTCATTATTATTTACAGCGGTTAAGTAAGACTTTAAACTCCCTTTATCATCATACCAAGCCTCTCCTACGAAGAACACATTTTTTCCGGGTGATTGATTTTGCATATAATTGATCCAGTTACCGGTAAAGGAAGAACTGATATGTTTGACAGCATCCAATCTGAAACCGTCGAAATTGATATCATTAATAATCCACCTGCCCCAAGCGTTTATCTCCGCGACAACCTGCGGATAGCTATAATCCACATTACTTCCCATTATATAATCGACGTCAAAAGAGTCGTTCCAACTTTTTCCCTGGAATAGCCTATTGTCGTCAGCGCAGTTAAAATAATGCCAATCCCAGCTTGAATTATAATAGGCGCCATTACGGCCGGGAAAGGTAAATCCGGTCCAGGCCGTTTTACTGCCGCCTAAGGCTAAAGGAACTGTTTCCGGATAATCGGCCCCCATACGGTGGTTTAAAACGGCGTCGTAATAGACTTTAATACCCGCCTCATGAAGCGTATTTATGGCCGCCATTAATTCTGCCTTGGTCCCGTATTTGGTTCTGATGAAGCCTTTTTGGTTAAATTCGCCTAAATCCCAGAGATCATAAGTATCATAGCCCGCGCTCAAAGTATTGTTAAAGTTCGCGCCTTTGTTGGCCGGCGGCAACCATAGAGCGGTAATGCCTATATTGGCCAATTCATCGGCCCGGTTAGCCAAAAGGTTCCAGAGATTAGCCTCTTCGGGATGGCTGCTTGCATAAATACCGGTATCCATCTCCCAATAAAAGGCCTGCATCATTGTTTGGTTATTACCGGATGGAGGTTTAGGGTAATTTGGTTCCGGAGGGATTACCCCGCCGTAATCAGGAATGTCGCCGCCACCTCCGCCATTACCGCCACAACCGGAGAAAGCCAACAAGAGAATAAAAAGCAGCAGAATTGTTTTTTTCAGATAAGCGTTCAAAAGATGAACCCCCTTTAAAATTATTTAAAGGAAATGAATAAGAATTTTAAATCGGCGAGAACTCCCCGGAAGGGGAGTTCTCTGTGGAGGAAAGTTAGTATTTGGCTTATTCATGATGTAAACTTGTCATTGGTCTGGACTTTACCACCAAACTTCCATTTGAACGCCGTAGAACATTCCGCTGCTGTCACTAGCCTTATTTTGATTGTAACCAGCTTGATCACCGGTATAGTTATCCCAGGTTGCGTAAGTTGCAAAGGCCCGGAGTTGAGGTCTGGTATAGTAACCGAAATCCAAGGTCAATGTCGGAGCAATCGTGAACTTGGTAACGGTTCTGGTAACGTCTTCCCAATCACGTTTGAGTGATTCACGGCCGGCTTCAAATTGGAGCGCGAAATTCTTATTAAAATGATAGACCGGTCTGAAGCCAAACGCATACCAATTTTCAGATTGGCTTCCCGATGGACCATCGTTACCTGTGAATTGATAAACTAATGCGGGTTGAATCTCGAATTGTTGAGAGATCTGCCAAACTCCAAACCCGAGCAGCCTTGTTTTTGTACGCTTATTGTACGAATCAATATTGCTGTCAGTGCTATAGTCTCCCCAAGGCTGGATATTGAAATCTTGTCCAGCGCCGACTCCATATTGAAGAGCAACTTTGGAGGAACCTTCAGCAAAACCGAAGAAATTCCCCAGACCATAGGCAACATCAACATGATATCCATTGACGTCCTTAGTAAGGGCGTCACCTGTTTCTGCTGTATAATAAGCGAAATCAAAATCCAAATTACCAGGGCCCGCGGCCAATTCGGTCACTTTAAAATCCCAGCATTTTACCACGAATTGCCCGAGATTCGGAATAGTGTCTCCATTTGGTTTAGATTTGGTAAGGAAAGCAATAGCCAGTTTACTGTTACCAAGGTTAATTCCTTGAACACCGGCGCCAATGCCGCTCATGTCTTTCCAATAGAAATCCATCAAATGGATATCTTCCCGGTCATAATATCTCCGGCCGGCCCAGAAAGTCAGGTTAGGCGCGAATTCCAAACCACCCATTTCCACAAAGGTTTGTCTTACGGAATTATAACCGACTGAGCCATTTTCTTCGGAATCGGAGTCGCTGCCATCTTTATGGCCGACCATGAAATGAGCCGTCGCCCAAGAACCATTATCAAGGGTAAACTTTTTGGCAAAGTCGAGTTCATAATATGTATCACTTTCATTTCCTAACCTAAATGCTGCAGGGCCCCAACCTTTTACATTAGTGTGGAAATTGTCGAATGGATTGGAACCGCCCTTATCATTCATTAAAATCCCGGACCTCGCATAGCCATGGAACTGGAAACTGGTGTCGATAGCGGCCACTTTAGCTTCCAAAGCGTCCAGCCGTTTGTTGTCGGCGCCGGAATTCTCGGCCCGTACGATCAGGACGGAGTTTTTGCCGCCGAAGCCGTCGTCCGCAAAGGAAGCGGCGTCCTCATCAGTAATCCATTTGCCGTCGACCACGAACTTGTATTGGTAAGTGCCGGGTTTCAATTTAATGGTTACCGACCAAACCCCGTCGGCCCCTTTGGTCATTTTATCGCCGGAAGGGCTCCACCCGTTGAAGTTGCCGGACAGGTAGACCATGTTGGCGTCCGGGGCTTTAAAGGTGAATGTGACCTGATTGCCATTCACACTAGTCGCGGCCATGGCGGGGATAACCAGGAACAAAAGCATAAATACTGTAAGTAGTAATGAGATTTTTCGCACTTTTCGATCCTCCTTAAATTTTTCTTGGGTTAAGCAAAGAAAAGCCTGATGGATTTTAAATTTTTGGACATCCCCCCTTTCATGTTCAAGATAAGATAGGGATTTTCCGGTTTTGGGGCTTGGCAAATAAAGCGAATTCTTTTAATGCAATCGGTTGCCTAAAGAAACCCGAAAAGGCATCACTGAAAAAGACCTAAAAGTAAAGTCTTTTCGGTTTCCAAAACCAGGAAAGCCTCATTTTAAAGTTGGTAAGCGAATTAAATTTGAAGTTCGACACTTCAGCGATAGTTTAACACAGGCTATAAATGCCGGTAAAACAATTTCCAATCTTTCCGGATGTTATTGCAAGCGGTTGCATTAAATATATTGGCTACTTGGTTTTAAATTCCTCTTTTTTGGGGAAAAATTTTTACTCTTTGGCAACATATCGTTTACACCAAATTAATAAGGTGTTTTCCTGGGAGGTAAAACGACATTTATTGCAATTTGATCAAACATCTCCATACTGGCAAGCCGGGGCAATCGAAGGGTTAAAATATTGTCTTCGCCTCATCCCCTAACCCCTTCTCCATGTGTGGAGAAGGGGTTGCCCGAACAGCGGGGGTGAGGCGTTTTTCGGCACTTTGAAGACAGGGCGAATACTATTTTCTAAGTGGAGTCATCTAAAGATGGCTAATTGCATTTTTTGCTGTAAATGACAACCGCGGCCACCGGCGGTACGGTGATAAAGCCTTGGCCCAGTTTCACCTCGGTTTTTTCCAGAGGGACGACGCCGGCATGGTTGCCGTCCACCACCACTTTCCAATGGGGATTGATTTCCGGGATATTCAGTGTCTGGGCGGTCCGGTTGGCGTTGTAAATAACAATGATTTGATCCCACGGATCGCCGGACTCGCGGCCTTTTAATTTATAGGCTATTAAAAAATCAATATTTTCATTAATGAAGGTCAGCCCTTTTTGAATCTCCGTTTCGGTCTCCATTCTAAAAGCTTGGTGATTTTTCCGGAGTTCAATCAAGCCCCGGTAGTAATCAATAACTTTCCGGTATGTAACCGCCTTCGACCAGTCGAGCTGGTTGCAAAGATCTCCTTGGTCATGGGTATTCCAGGAGACCCCAAGACCGTTTGGATTATCCGGGTCCGGCTTACTGCGGAGCATCTCCTCGCCGCCCTGGAAGAAGGCTTTGCCTTGAGAGGTTAAAACGATGGCTATGCCAAGCTGGTTGGTTTTAATCCGCTCTTCTTCGCTGGCATTGGGGAGAGTGGCCTTAATTTTATCCCAGAGAGTCAAGCCATCATGACAATTGGTGTAATTCACCGCTTCTTCCGGATCGTCGCAAAAACGGTGGTACG
>JBLNCU010000092.1:0-5544 GCA_050260935.1 Bacillota bacterium | reverse complement strand
TGCTGTCGATGGCGACCATAGTTTTTACAGCCTTTGCCGGAATTACCATCCTGGGGGAGAGACCAAGTTCCGGGGAGGCCGTGGGGGCTTTTTTAATCACCGCCGGCAGCGTCCTGATAGTTTGGTTGACCAGCAAGCCCCGGATCGAATAAATCTTGATTAATTATGGCGCGACGGTGGCATAAGCCCCTACGTGCTGGTAATTAGAGATGAACAGGTATTTTTCCCCGGACTTTAGCTCATTCAGCCCAAGCTTCGAAGCTACCTTCCGGGAGGCCACGTTGCCGAAGTCCGTCCGCCAGCAGGTTAAACGGTCGTATTGATGGTATTGCAAATAACTTAAGGATCGGCAGCATTCCAAAGCCAATCCCATCCCCCGGAATTTCGGGCGGGTGACTACTCCGATCTCGCAATAACGTTCAGTGAACGCCAAGGTAGTGGCCACGCAAGCGATTTCCCCATCAACAAAAGCCGCTATGGCTTGTCCTTCCTTGATTAAATTCTCCGGGGTAAAAAAGAACTCCCATAACCAGGCATGTTCCTCCGCAAAGGCCTTCCGCAACCCGGAGACGTCTTCCGCGGTTAACAGCCGGACTCTGGAGTCGTTGGAGGGCAGCGGCCGCCATTGTTCCGGACGGGCCGCCAGGAAAAATACGGGAATGGAGAACCGGATCGGCCAATAGTTGCTGACTAACGGCAGCATGGAAGTTGGAATTACCAGATCGGCAGGACTTTGAATATCCCTCAAGAGACGCTGAATAAGTACAACTCGATCGGCTTTTCCGAAAAAAAAGCGCATGGAAGGAAAAAGTGAGGGATATGTTACAACCACTAATTTCGGATTAAGCGGATTATCAACCTGAATAATACTCGAACTACGCTGGAGCAGGAACAGGGTCGAACAGTTTTCTGGTGAATCTTCAACCGGGAAGTTTAAAGCGGCAAATTTATCAGCAGGCAGCCTGCGCATGATGTCATCTCCCAAATATCTTCAGATGAAACGATCCGCCAGGCTCCATCTATCCACAAGGTGCTAAAATAAAGTACTCCCCCTTGATTTATCCTACTTTTCAGGATACACCTTATCACTATCGTTGTAAATTACAAATTACTGTAAAAAACGGTTTTGGACCGGATAATAACTCCGGATTAATGGCTATAATTAAATACCTCTTTTTTTTAATTATTTAAGCTAATTTGACCGGATTTAGCGGTCCATTAACATTTTTGTAACCTAAGACCCGGGCTTAAAAACTTTCTTCTGATTGTTATCGGTAACAAAGAACGATTTTACTCAGGGTTTAATGATGGCTTTTTATTTTATTCAGGTGCAAAGGGGAAGACTCTAAAATCTTTTTTGTTCTACCAGCCGTTGGTGTTTTTGAAAAGTCGCCAAGCAATATAAATTTGCCCTTACTGGAAATAAAATGAATGAATGCTAGATAAAATAATCGTAAACTTGCAGGATTATTAAACCAGGGCGCTAATTATTTATTTTAGAAATCTAATTTTCTAATTTTGTCGCCGGTTGGCTCAGCCGCCTTGAACGGGGAAAACCTTTGAATACTACAATTTTAACTGTCAATGAAACCAATCTTCAACTGTTGGAACCGGTAGCCGGCCAACTACGCAACGGAGCTTTGGCGGCCTTTCCCACTGAAACGGTTTACGGGTTAGGCGCCGTTTATAACAACGACAAGGCGCTGCGGGAGATATTTGCGGTCAAAGGAAGACCGGCCGATAATCCTTTGATAGTCCACATCTGGAAAACCGGGCAATTAGCCGAATTAACCGGTGAGGTTTCCTCCAAAGCCGGGTGTTTAATAAACCGGTTTTGGCCGGGACCTTTAACTATTATCTTTCCCAAGCGTCCGGAGGTTTCCCCGGTGGTTACCGCCGGATTGGATACGGTAGCGGTCCGGATGCCATCCCATCCAGTCGCCCGGGAGCTTCTAAGGTTGACCGGGATCCCGGTGGCCGCCCCCAGCGCCAACCTCTCGGGAAGACCGAGTCCTACCAGGGGCTCTCATGTAATTGAGGACTTAAATGGAAAGATTGATTTTATTATTGATGCAGGACCTTGCAGCTCCGGTGTTGAATCTACAGTGGTATCCCTGGCCTCCGCCCAACCTTTAATCTTGAGGCCGGGCTCGGTTACTAGAGAAATGTTGGAAGCGGTTTTAAAAGAACCGGTGGGATTGGTATTGCCCGGCGAGATTGACCGTCCGCAGGCCCCGGGAATGAAGTACCGGCATTATGCGCCTAAGGCTCCGGCGACCCTTGTTGAGGGGGAGAATCACCGGATAGTGGAGACAATAAATAGTTTACTCTCAAAAAAATCAACCGGTCAAAGAATGGTTGTACTCAGCAGCACTGAAAATATTAAGGAGTATAAAACCGAATGGGTTTTAGATCTTGGTTCACGGAATGATCCGGCAACCATAGCCAACCGCTTATACGATTTACTGCGTTTCTGTGATCATCTGGCTGCCGATCACATATATATAGAGGGAATACCAGACCAAGGGGTCGGGACGGCGGTATTAAACCGGTTTCGGAAGGCGGCAGGGGGTAATGTGATTCATGTCTCATAAACAGTTTTTGATTGGCGCCTGTTTGTTTTTTTTATTGGGGGGGATGGGGTATGCCGATGGCTATTCTCCCAACGTAGGAGAGGTATTGGAGTACAAAATTGTTCTCAAATCGCTGGTTCATGGAGGTAACCAAACTGTTAGGGTGGTATCCAAAGGAGTTTACAATGGACGGGACGTTTACAATATCCGTTCCGAAATGATGACCGTCGGGCTGGTTAAAGGTTTTTATGATTACGCCCAATCTGAAGAACTGGTGTTGGATGCCGACGGTTTGTACCCCTGGTTTATCAAAGAAGAAATCCGCGAGGGCAAAAACAGTAAACGCGAGGAGGTCAGTTTTGATTATTCCCGTAAAATTGCGGTCCGCTTGTTTTCCAGAAATGACGAGCCCCCGGAAAGGACCGAGATTGTCTTGCCAGGCTATGTCCAGGACAGCCTGTCGCTTCAGTTTTATTTACGGCGGGAGCAAACCGTTAATTACAGCCGCAAGCTTTATTTCTATGCCAACGGCTCAGTCAGTGAGAATAGTTTTTCAGTGGCCCCGGTCAGCCAGAAGATAGAGTTGGCAGGCGATACTTATCAAAGCTTCCTGCAAATCGCCGACGATGTAAGTAAAATAACGGTGCTGGTG
Organism: Bacillota bacterium; assembly: GCA_050260935.1. Lineage (GTDB taxonomy): Bacteria > Bacillota > UBA4882 > UBA8346 > UBA8346 > UBA8346. The sequence continues at coordinate 2,319 of JBLNCU010000092.1, read as the reverse complement.
GCGGCGGATTCCCCCGGCAGATACCCATTTATCATTAAGAAAATGGCCGATTGGGGAATGATCGAAATGAAGCTGGTCAAGATAGGGCAAAACCTTTAATGAAACAGGGTTTTACCGGCTTCGACATTTAACCGCCGCTTTATTTCCGGTTGGACAAGTAACAAAAGACTGGAATTACTACAGGTTTCACAGCGCCAAATCTCTTCTGTACCAATCGGAACGGCTTTAAATTGAAGCGTATTGGCACAGAAAGGGCATTTTAAAATTAACCGGTTTCGCCGCTGGTCGTTAAAGGGCCATTTCAAGCAGAAGCCTCCTTGATTGTTTATAACCGCAACCTTATAAGATGGTGTATTAAGTATGACCTGATTGCTTAGAGTTATTCATTTTTCGGGCTTAAAGTCTAAGAATACAGCTGCTTTTCCAGCTTGCGGAGGGGATAGACAGTTAATGATCAAACAGGTTTTATTTGTTTGCACCGGAAATACCTGCCGTAGCAGTATGGCTGAAGCGCTGCTCCGGAAGATGCTGGTTGAAGATTTAGCTGAGAAGGCTGCCTACATCAGGGTAGTTTCCGCCGGAACGGGGGCTATCTCCGGGGAAGCGGCGGCCCAAAATGCCATAGAAGTTATGGCGCGGGAAGGTATTGATCTCCGGGGCCACCGGGCCCGAAAGCTCTCAGCGGAACTGGTTAATGCGGCTGACTTGGTTTTAACAATGACTATGGACCAGAAGAATATTGTTCTTAATATGGCCCCCGCCGCCAAGGGCAAGGTTTTTACCTTAAACGAATTCGCGGAAGGAGTTAAAGAGATTGAAAATTTAATGGCTAATGCCGAAAAAATCCGGGCGAGTCTGGAAGAAAAACGCCGTAAGTACTTGGAGAAAGAAGGCCCGAAGTTGGAAGAATTGCGCCGGCGCAATCAGGAATTAAGCCGCCAGATGCGAGCCCTCGATGAAGAACTGCGCCAATTTGAACAAAAATTGGAGCAGGCGGTGGCGGCTGAGAAAAGGGAGCTGGAGGCGATTCAAAACCGGCTTACTGCTTTGGAAATCCCGGATCCTTACGGCCAAAATATCGAAGCCTATAAGATTTGCGCCAACGAGATTAAGGAGAAGATGAAGCAGGTGGTATCCAGGATCAAAGAATCTCTAGAAGAGTAGACATAAAGAGAAGAGGAGATGATCTGTTGTCAAGCGTGCATGTGATTGACCACCCTTTGATTCAACACAAATTATCCATTATTCGCGACTCCAATACCGGGGCCAAGGAATTCCGGGAATTGGTCGAGGAAATTTCCATGTTGATGGCTTATGAGGTTACCCGGAACTTTCCTTTAGAAGAAGTGGAAGTGGAGACTCCGGTAGCTACAGCCAAGTGCCGGGTGGTATCCGGAAAGAAAGTCGCCATCATCCCTATTTTAAGAGCCGGTTTGGGAATGGTCGGGGGTATTTTAAAGCTGATTCCCACCGCTAAAGTGGGGCATATCGGAGTTTACCGCGACCCTGAGACTTTACGGCCGATTGAGTATTATTGTAAATTGCCTCAGGACATTGTGGAACGGGAATTGATACTGGTGGATCCGATGCTGGCCACCGGAGGGTCGGCCGTGGCCGGGATTCAATTTCTGAAACAGCGGGGCGGTTCCCAAATCCGTTTAATGTGTTTAATCGCGGCTCCCGAAGGGATTCAAAACGTTCAATCGAAGCATCCGGATGTTGATATTTATGTAGCGGCGGTGGATGACCGGTTGAACTCTCACGGCTATATAGTACCGGGGTTGGGAGACGCCGGCGACCGCCTCTTCGGAACCAAGTAGGTTTTTTTAATAGAAATTGAACCTCTAAAAAAACTGGCCCGGCCTGCAAAAGGCCGGGTTCTTGGCTGTTTTTTAGGAATTTTTTCAAATGAGATGCTAAACTAGTTAAACTGATTTTTATTGGCATTGTAAGGGGTTGAATTGCTTAAAACCGGAGTTGCAATAATTACCGAAATGAGCTATTCTGAGCAAGTATAATAATGGGGGAAAATTTGGATTTTGAATGAGTCAATTAAAAGGCGTCCTCTAGGTAGCGCTTCCATTAAAGTGATGGCCGTCTTCGGGACCAGGCCGGAAGCGATTAAAATGGCTCCGGTGGTAAACGCCCTCAAAAATACCGCCGGTTTTAAAGTTAAGACCCTGGTCACCGCTCAACATCGGGAGATGCTGGATCAGGTCTTAAACATCTTCGGTATCAAGCCGGATTTTGATTTGAATATCATGTCCCCCAGTCAAAGTTTAACCGAGATCACCTGCCGGGTTCTTCAGGGCTTAAGCC
>JBLNCU010000091.1:0-5743 GCA_050260935.1 Bacillota bacterium | reverse complement strand
CTTTTGTCTCAAATTTTCAAGGTGCTATTTGGGGATGTCCGAATGAGTCAGGCTCTTCTGTTGGATGTGAGTTGATACTTCTAGACTTTTTCAGTAAACCCTAAATATTTGATTATGTGATTGAATGGGGAAATACCGGAGATTTGTGGAAAGAAGTGGAAACGAAGTATTTGTGGGGGACATAATTTTGGGGCTGTCTAAAAAGCATAAAAATTTTATCTCAGACAGGATTTACAGGATTAAGCCAATTTGAAAAGACCTGTTAAAACGATTTTTTTGAATTATAAATCCTGTACAATCCAGTTAGTCCTGTCTGAATAATATCTTTTGGGACAGCTCCAATATAGGCTATTAGCACCTCTTTGAGAAACCACGGCGCTATGATGGTATCCCCGCTGAAACCTCACTTGGAACGACCCGTCGATTCCCTGATCTTTAACTCAGTAGGCACAATTATTTGTATATGATGCATTTCCCGGCTTTCAATAGCATAAAACAAGTTTTGGCAAGCCATTCTGGCAATTAACGCCGTATCCACCCGGACAGTAGTTAGTTTCGGACTGCAATACCTGCTCTGCTCGATGTCATCAAACCCAATCACGCTAACATCATCGGGAATGGAAAAGCCCTCTTCTTTTAGGGCTTCCATGGCTCCGATAGCCGTCATGTCATTACAGGCGAAAACGGCGGTTGGTAATTGGGAGTGTTCCTTGATTATTTCCTTCATCGCCTGATAGCCGCCGTCGAAGGTCCAGTTACCCTCCTTGACGATTTGTTTTTCCCAATCCATATTGGAATCGGTTAAGGCCCGCTTAAAACCCTCAAAACAATTCTTGGAAGTAATATAACTGGGAATTCCACTGATGAAAGCAATCCGCCGGTGTTCCAAGTTTATTAGGTATTTTATTGCCTCATAGGTCCCTTTTTCCCGGTCGGGCCGGATCATGGGAAAATAGTCATTCTCATTATTAACCACTACGGCGGGAACTTTGAGATTCTTAGCTTCGGTCAGAAATTTTTCACTCACCTTGCTGACAAAAAATATCCCCGGAATGTGTTGTCTTTCAAACATCTCCATCAGGGAGTCGGTATCGCTTAAGGTGGTATAGATTAAATTATAACCTCTTTTTTTACATTCGTTCTCGGTGCTAAAAAACAAACTGGCGTTAAAGGGCTCGGTGATTCTATCGGCGGTGGTGATGTTCTTCGGTATTTTGGGCAATAAAAAAATCAGATTGTGGAAATTGAGGTTTTCTTCTACCTGAGGGGGGGTGGTAATCCGCGTTCCCAGACCGGCAATCTTTTCCACCAGTCCCTCCTGTGCGATCATCCCCAAAGCCCGTCGCACTGTCAGCCGGTCTACCTGAAAGAGGTTGCTAAGTTCGCGTTCCGATGGTATAAGTTCCCCTTCCCGCCATTTTTCCGCCTTAATCATTGTTTTTAAGCCTTCATATACCTGCATATACAGGGGCACTTTAATATCCCGGTTTACCCGCATTCACAACCGCCTACCTTGTCATCAGCCTTGAGTTGTATTATACCTGTTTAAAAAATCATTCTTTTATTGTAACTATTTTTTAGATTACCATAGTTGCTTGATTATTGCAACTGTCGTTTATATACCACCCGCTTTAATTAATTTCTCTTTAAATTTACAGCGAAAAGTTATTGCACAAAATAGGAATCTATGTTATTTTAATATATAGGTATTATACAGGTATATATCAGTAAATTAATTTTTTATTCTTGGTTTCTTATGTATTTACAACTAGATGAAGGAGTGGTTTGGTTGCTTAAAGGCATACCCGAAATTATCTCCCCGGATATGATGAAAGCTCTGATGGAAATGGGCCATAGCGATGAAATTGTCTTGGCGGACGCCAATTTTCCGGCGGTAACCTGCGCCAAGCGCTTAATTCGCAGTGATGGACACAAGTTAACTACCATTTTAGAGGCTGTTTTAAAGTTTTTTCCGCTTGATAAGTCAACGGAACATCCGGTAGTGCTGATGTCGGTCGACTCATGCGAAACTGCTCCGGCCATCTGGGAAGAATACCGCCAAATTATCCGTAAATACGAGCCAAACTTTAAGGATTTTGAACATGTGGAAAGGTTTAAGTATTACGAAAGGGCCAAAAACGCTTTTGCCGTTATCATCTCCGGCGATACAACTTTTAGAGCCAATATTATTTTAAAAAAAGGCGTCGTTAGGGATTAAAAATCAACTTTTGAGGAGGACATAAAAATGGGTTCTTTACAAGGGAAAAGAGCGTTAATCACAGGCGGAGCTAATGGCCTGGGCGGGGCCATCTCATTGGAACTAGCCAAAAGGGGCGCCAAAATCGCGGTTCATTGGTTTCAGCACCGCCCGGATCAAAATACAGTGGAGGATTTAGCGATTTTGCGAGAGAAAGTAAAAGCTTTGGGCGGAGAAATGGTGGATGTCAGCGGAGATCTAACCGATGAAGCCACTGTTAAAAAAGTAGTTCAAATTGCGGCTGAAGGTTTGGGCGGCTTGGATATCCTGGTCAATAATGTCGGCGATCTATTGGGCCGCCGTACCCTTGCTGAGATCGACCCTTCTTTTTTAAATAGAATAATGAATATTAACGTTAACACCATGTTCTTGGTAACCAGAGAAGCATTACCGCACTTAGTAAAGGCTAACGGAGCCGCAATTGTCAACCTGGCCTCTTTGGCGGGAAGAAAAGGGGGACATGCCGGATCGTTGGCATACGGCACTGCTAAAGGGGCTGTTATCACCTTTACCAGATCACTCTCAACCGAAGTTGGACCCCAGGGGATCAGAGTCAATTGCGTAGCGCCCGGCTTTATCCTAGGAACCTATTTTCATCAAACCCACACTACCGCTGAATCGGCCCAAAAGACAATCTCCGAGATTCCACTGGGCCGGGCCGGTAATCCGCAGGATATCGCCGAAGCCGTTGCCTTTTTGGCCGCCCAATACGACGGGTTTATTACCGGTGTTACTCTCGATGTTAACGGCGGCGTTTATATGGCCTGAATTTTTTTGAATTGAATACCAGAAATCTTTGGGCGGTAGGCCTTCAAAGGATCTAATTATAAACAAAATGTTGTTTTTTAATTAACCCAATGTTATAATCAGATTAAACCAGTAGCATACAGGTTTGATATGACAATCCAATGGCATCCCGGTTTACATTGACTCCCACTTGTTTACAGCATGATTCCTTAAAAGTAAGTTGAATAGATTTTCTAGCTCAATCTTTAAAGGGAAGGGGCTTTTTAGATGACCCAAAAGTTGCTTGAGGTAAAGGAAATAAGCAAAACTTTTCCGGGGGTAAAGGCTTTACAGAAGGTAAATTTCGATTTGGAAAAAGGCGAATGCCATGCTTTATTGGGGGAAAACGGGGCCGGTAAATCTACCTTGATTAAAATTTTATCAGGTGTCTATGAACCTGATGAGGGAGAAATCTTTGTTGATGGACAGAAGGTCCTAATTCCCGATACTTCGGTGGCTTTTAAACTGGGTATCAGCCCTATTCACCAGGAATTAAACCTCAATCCCTTACTTAGTGTGGCTGAGAATATTTTTTTGGGACGCCAGCCCATTGGGGCTTTAGGATTGCTGGATTACCGCCAAATGTATTCAGAAACGGAAAGAATCCTTGCTTCTTTAGGAACGATTCTTGATCCCAAAGCCAAGCTTGAGACCCTATCGACTGCCCAACAACAAATGGTGGCAATCGCCAGGGCTATTTCGTTCGAAGCCAAAGTGATCATTATGGATGAGCCAACTTCATCAATAACCGATCGCGAGGTTAACCTGCTGTTTGAAACCATTGCCAGGTTAAAAAAGTCCGGTATCGGTATTATTTATATCTCACACCGTTTGGAGGAGCTTCCTAAGATTGCGGACCGGGCAACGGTTTTAAGGGACGGCGAGCTTGTGGGAACTGTCAAGGTGGCGGAGACCGATACAGCAAAATTGATCTCCATGATGATCGGGCGGACCATGTCCGAATTTTTCCACAAAGAAAAAGTTTCTATCGGCAAACCGGTTTTGGAAGTTAAAAACCTGGTTAAGAAAGGGGTACTGGAAGATATCTCCTTTACCTTGCGAAGCGGCGAAATCCTGGGAATCTCCGGTTTGGTCGGAGCCGGCCGGACTGAACTTGCCAGGATGATCTTTGGAGCCGATCCCTTTGATTCGGGAGAGATTTTGATTGATGGCAACCCTGTTTCGCTCCAATCAACCAGCGATGCCGTTAAAGCGGGAATCGCCATGGCCCCGGAAGACCGTAAACTACAAGGCTTGGTTTTAGGGATGAGTATACGTAAAAATATTACCATGGCCAATCTTTTCCGGATGAATCGTTTTGGCTTCATTAAAATGAAGGAAGAATTTAAAATTGCCGCAGATCTGGTCGACAAATTTTCGATTCGCACCCCGAGCGTTGATAGGGAAGTTATTTACTTAAGCGGCGGCAATCAGCAGCGGGTGGTAATTGCCAAATGGCTGGCCACCAATCCCAAGGTCTTAATTCTGGATGAACCAACCAGAGGAATTGATGTCAATGCCAAAGCGGAGATTTATGGGCTGATGTGCGATTTAGTTCGCAACGGAGTGGGAATCTTGATGATCTCTTCAGAACTTCCGGAAATTTTGGCTATGAGCGACCGGGTGCTGGTGATGCATGAAGGGCGGATTTCGGGTTGTTTTGAACACGCCGACGCCACCCCGGAAGCGATAATGAGTTGCGCGACGGGGGAAGTTCACTAAAACACCCTTCAAATAATTCTTGAAGTGAGGTATATCAATGAAAAAGATGATCAGCCATTCCGATGAGATAACGCCGGGTTCCCTGAGAGTATCAAAGTTTAATTTTAAAGATTTCCTAAGGGATTATTTGGCTTTTATCTTATTATTCGCTCTCTTAATCGCCGCAAGCTGTTTATCAAATGTTTTTTTAAGCGTAAGCAATATTTTTAATATATTACGGGCGGTGTCAATTCTTGGCATTGTGGCTTTGGGGCAGACAATTCTGCTGCTTACCGGGAATTTCGACCTTTCTGTCAGTTCAGTGGTTTCCTTTACCGGGATTTTGATTATCGGGTTAATGTTGCTTGGTTGCGGAACGTTGGCCGCTATAATACTGGGTATAATAGGTGGTTCTTTAGTGGGTTTAATAAACGGGTTTATTGTTGTTAAAACCAAAGCCAGCGCCTTTTTAATCACCTTCGGTACTCAGACTCTGGTGTATGCTATAGCCCAAATTATAACCAACGCTCAAACCTGGTATGGTAATGATCCCAAATTTAATATTTTAGGTCAAGGCATGCTCTGGGGTTGGTTGCCGATACCGGTAATTTTTTTCATCGGTTTGGCGGTAATTTTGGAATTGGTGTTTAAGCGCACCGTTTTTGGCCGGAATCTTTTTGCCATAGGGACTAATGAGGAAGCGGTGAAAATGTCCGGTATCAAGACGAATTACATCAAAATAGCCGCTTTTATCAGTTGCAGTTTTTTATCCGCTTTCGCGGGGTTGTTAATGGCTTCCCGGTTAAACAGCACCAGAGCCAGCGGGTCGGTGGGTATGGATTTTGATTCAACAATTGCAGCGGTATTAGGCGGCACCAGCTTATTCGGCGGCCGGGGCGGGGCGTTGAAAACAGTTGCCGGAGTTATTACACTCGGGGTATTAAATAATATTCTGGTCTTAATGAATATGCCTTATGAGGCGCAGAAAATTATTAAAGG
>JBLNCU010000090.1:0-18715 GCA_050260935.1 Bacillota bacterium | reverse complement strand
AGCGTCAGTTTGTTTGAAAAAATACCGTTAAATCAAGTGTTTCTGAAATCTAATTACAGTTTTTCAGACCCTGAAATTGACAAACAGTTGATATTATTCGATCTTTAACCGGACAATAGTGATCCGGCAGGAAAATAATTTTTCTTGGAGAATTATGGAATTTGTTGTTGTATATATTTTTGGTATGATAATCGGCAGTTTTTTAAATGTGTGCATCTACCGGATTCCCTTAGGTGTCTCGGTAGTTTTACCCCGATCTTATTGTCCCCACTGCCGGAAACAATTGAAGAATTATGATTTGATTCCGATCTTTAGCTTTCTGCTGCTTGGCGGCAGGTGCCGATACTGCCGGGCCAAGATCAGCCGGCAATACCCGCTGGTAGAATTTTTAGCCGGAGCCATCGGGCTGCTTCTTTTTTTAAAATTTGGTTTTTCCATTGCTTTTCTGAGGTATCTTCTTTTGGCTTACCTTTTGATGGTAATCGCCTTTATTGACTTCAAGGAGAAGCGTATCCCCAACTTGCTTATATATCCGGGTCTGATAGTCGGGGTCTTGTGGGCTGTTTTTAACGGTAAGGAAGAATTGCTAAGTTCAGTGTCCGGGGCGGTTCTCGGAGGGGCAATTTTATTTCCGATCGCTTATTTTTTTCCGCAGGGCATGGGGATGGGGGATGTAAAACTGCTGGCACTGATTGGGGCTTTTATGGGAATTAAATTACTAGTGCCGGTCTTGTTTGCTGGTTCGGCCTTAGGGGCGATCCTGGGTTTAATTTTGATCCTCTCGAAAGTAATTACCCGGAAAACCCCAATCCCGTTTGGTCCGTTTTTGGCGGCCGGGGCAATAATTATACTATTATTCCAATCTGGAGGCTAAGATGGGGCAAATTGGCGTGGGAATCGACATTGGTCATGGAGCGATAAAAATAGTTCAACTGGCTAAGCAACACGGAAGGCTGGAACTTACAGGGTACTCAAAAGTATTGCTTCCGGCGGGCTTGATTAATAACGGTTTGATTACTGACGAGGCTCTTTTGGTGGGGGCTTTAAAAACCGCTATTTCCCGGCTCCGGATTAAACAAAAAAAAGTAATTGCTGCGGTTGCCGGAGATGCCGTTTTAATCAGGAACTTCACTTTGCCGGTGATGCTTGGCCCGGAGTTAAACTCTCTGATCAGGTCGGAGGTTGAAAAATTCATTCCTTTTCCTATAACTGAGGCCGAATTCGATTGGGATATCATCCATCAGTACCAGGAGCGCGGTGAGATGGAATTGATGGTGGTGGCCGCTCAAAACCAGCTGATCGCCAGCCAAGTAAATTGCTTAAAGAAGGCCGGCTTGCAACCGGTTATCGTCGATGCCCAGCCGTTCGCCGATTTGCGGGCTTTGGGAATCGAAACCGGTAATCCAAGCATTCTTGAAGAGGTTGCCGTGTTGAATATCGGCTCCGCCATTACCCAAATGGATATTTTTTATCATGGAGGACTGCGGGTTAACCGAACAATAACAATCGCCGGAGAGGCCTTGACCAGAGCAGTCGCTGAAAAACTGGAAATTTCCCCGGAGAAGGCCGAGGCTGTAAAGTGTAACCTCGGGGATGCCGATTATATTTTTATGGACGAGTTGTCCGGTACGGAGAATTACCGTGCCAACCAGGTTTTAAGGCAGAAATTAGCCGAACTGATTATCGAAATTCAACGTTCCCTGGAATACTTTAAACTACAATTCAACGGCGCGACCGTCAGTCAACTGGTGATTACCGGTGGAGGCGGCAAATTAAGAAACCTTCCGACCTATCTGGGGCGAGAGTTAGGATTAACCGTAAAATTAGGTGATCCCTTAGCCGGGATCCACTTGCATTTAAAACAGGGCGATCATGCCGTCCTCCTGGGAAACCCCAATCAGTTTGGGGTGGCGATAGGTCTGGCCTTACGGGGAGTGGAATAAGTGAAGATTAATTTGTTACCCAAAAAAGAAAAACCGGTCCACCGCCAATTAAGTAAGCTCTTTATCTGGGGTGTTATTGGGCTGGGGCTGGTTGTTTTTGGCGTCAGTTTCTATATAGGCTGTCTATATCAGAAAATCACTGTTAACGAGGGGAAAATTGCCAAGCTTGAGACTGAGGCCAAGTGTTATCATACTCTGTACCGGAAGGCTCAAAATATTGAGGCTTTATTAGGAAAGATCCGAAGCAAGCAGGAGCTGAAGAAAGCTATTTTTTCAAGTTATTTAAAACCGTCTTCCGCCCTGAAAACGCTTATCGATTTAAGGCCGGACTTGGTCTGGTTCCAGCAGATTAAGTGCAATACCCTGGATGGCAGCTTTACTTTAAAAGGGAGCGCCGCAAATTATAAAATTCTAGCCGGATTTATCGCCCAACTGGAACAGGATAGACAGTCCTTCGCCCGGATCAACCCGGAAAAGGCCACCACTGTTACAGACCCAACCGGCCGGGAAATTGTGCGGTTTATCATTACAGGTGTCTTGGAAAAAGGAGTGAACTAAATGGCCAAGCCGATTAAAATCTCGCTTATCTGTTTGAGCGTTTTCGTCCTGGCCGCAGTTGTTTACTATCTAGCGGTGGAACCTTTGCAGCAGAAAGCTGTTGATACGGCCGAAAAGGCCAGCCTGGCCCAGATCCGTCTGAATCAAATTAAAGATAAAGTGGCTAAACTCGGCGCCCTGGAAAAGAGTCTCCGGGAAGCTGGACCGGAGGAAGAAGCTTTCGAGAATAGTATTCCGGCTGATCGGAACTTAGCCGTTATCTACGACCGGATTGATTACTATGCCAGCCGGAGCGGGTTTAAAGTTAAGCAGATAACCGCCGCCAATCCTTTTAAACCTTTTAACGGCAACAAGCAGTTGCAATATATCCCGTTAACTATTGAGGGTACTGCTTATTTTCCCCAAATCATCCATTTTTTCGACCTGGTGGCCGGGGGCACACTCCTCCTTAGGATTGAAAATTTTGAAATGACCGGTATCTCCAAGGGTAGAAACCCGCGGATTGCCTTCAAGATAGTTCTTCATGCTTTTGAATATACAGACGGGGTCAATAAATAAAAAGTGGTGGCGTTCGATTGACGCGATTGGGTTTATCAATAAAATGGCTTTTATGGCTCCTTTGTTTATTAATGCTGGGAAGTACCGGCTACCTTTTCTTTTTGGCCTTAAACGCCAACCTGGAGGATTACAACTTTGAACCCGGAGGATCGGCCCCGGTTGGAAAGAAGCTTTTCGATTCAAAGGCTCCGGCCCATGCCGGGTCCAACCCGGCGTCCGTTCCCGAAGAAATTTCCGGGCCTCCGGATCTCCATAAAAAGGCTTTTCATTCCGGGTTTTTAAAAAACCCGTTCGTTTCTCCGCTCCCTTCCGATAAAGAACTGCGCCGGGGGAAGGATTTTTTGGAGTACCAGGGGGTTATCGAAACGGCCGACACCTTGCTTGGCTTGGTGGAGGTCACCAAGACGCATAAAACTTTAATCGTTCACCAAGGACAAAAAATCGACTCTTTAGGAGTTGAGATATTGACAATAACCGCCAAGTCGCTAACCTTTTCCAAAGACGGGGTTAAAACGGTTATTTCATTGGGAGGAATCAGGCATGAACCGTAAAAATGGTTTATTTAAAGTTTGCGGTCTTTTGTTAATACTCTTTCTATTCCCGGTGGCTGTTTCCGGAGCGGATAATCCGGTTATTGCCAAGAATATTGAATTCGTCAACGCCGATCTGCGCGATGTATTTCGCGGTTTGGCCGAAGCCGGCAAGTTTAACGTGATTCTGGATTCGGCTGTCTACGGTGAAGTAACGTTGACCTTGAAATATGGAGTAACCTTGAAAGACGCTATTAATATTATTGCCAAAACTTACGGGTACAATTGCCGGTGGTTGGCTGATTCCCCCACAGTGGTTATTGGAAATTCCAAATTTATAAATGGTAATTTCGACCGCAGGATTTCCAAAGTATTTCAGTTAAAGTACGCTGATCCGGTAATAGTCGCCGAAGCCCTGGAAGTGGTGGTTCCCAAAAACCGCCTTCAGCCTAATCCGGCAACCAATCAGATCTCGGTTATGGCCAGTGATGTCGAGATTCAAAACATGGCCGAGATTATAGCCAAGTTAGACCGGGAAACCACTATGGTCAATCTGGAAACCAGAGTGGAGGAGGTTTCGGATCAATTTTGGAAAGAGATTGGCGTTGATAATATTTTTTCTCCGCCGCATATGGGCATTTACTTATTAAACGCGCAGCAATTAAAGGCAATGGAGGAAAACCCAAAGATTAACCTGTTGGCCAAGCCTAATCTTTCAAGTTTGGAAAATCATCAGAGCCGGATTTTTATCGGCGACAAAATTCCCTTGGTCACTGAGAAGAATAAACAAGGGGATATCAACTATAAAGTCGAATATATAGATGCCGGAACCAGTTTAGCAGTTACCCCCCGGATCAACACCGATAATAAATTAACCGTTAAAGTAAATATCACCGTCAGCACGGTCGCTAATAAATCACAACCGGGCGGTCCTTGGGTTCCCTGGGTAGTCACCCGGGATTTTGAATCCACCATCAGGCTAGAAGCAGGTCAAGCCTTTATTTTATCCGGTTTATTGCAGCGCAATGAGTTTACAATGATGAAGGCCAGCCCCTATGATTTTCCGGTTTTAAATGATTTGTTCGCCAAGGAGAGCACCAGCGACCAGACTGGCCGCGTTTCCCATACCGAGGTGATTATCTTAGTAATCCCCAAGATTTTAGGGGCTGAAACTGGCCAGACAGCTAGTGAAACCGCGCTGCCGGCTGAGGCCGGCTCAACCGGGCGGGAGCAACCGATTACAACAACCGGACAGGTTTTCCCAAGTTTACCGGATGAACGGAATCCTTCGGGGGCTGGTGAAAATAATTCCTCCAATCAACAAATTGTGGTTGGGTTGGAGAACAAGCCTCCGATCGACGAGAAAAAACCGGAGGTTAAGATCACCGGCCCTTCGCAGACAGGCCTTTCTCAAGCCGAGAATCTGCCGCCATCCTACAGGGAAATCACCTACAAGGTTAAAAAGGGCGATTCCCTGACAAGCATTGGCCATAAATTCGGGGTTGATTTGGGAGTCATTGTTGAAAGAAACAAGCTTGGGAAGACCGGAACCATTAAACCGAATACCGTCCTGATTATTCCGGTACCAAGGGATAGGGTATATGTTTTAAAACCAAAAGAAACCCTCTGGCGGATCGCTAAGCGCTACGGAACGACTTTAGCGGTGTTAAAAGAGCTGAACGGGATAAGCGATGAAACCAAGGTCAATGCCGGCCAGGAGATTGTTCTCCCGGTACCGGCCGCAAAGATTATCAACCCGCAATTCTAGGATTCCGGTCCGGCTTGATGTTAAAGAACTTTACCCGGAGATTACCCTTTAGGGAGTGATATAAGATGACCTTTAAGAACTATATGGAAGATGTCATTGTTGAAGTCTACAACGATTATAAAAAGCGGCACCAAACCTACTGCACTTGTGACCGGTGCATGGCCGACACTATAGCCATTGCCTTAACCAAATTAAGGGGTAAATATGCGGTCAGTCCCGAGGGGGAGATTTTTGCCAAAATCTCCCGCGATGACCGTCAAGTAAGAGCGGATGCCTTAGTTGTCATTTTGGAAGCTATCGAACAGGTAGGAAAACAACCCAATCATCAATGAGATTCCGGTTTTAGAGTAGTTTTCCATTGATCCTCGATTATAAAGGACGCAGGTTGTACTCTTGCGTCCTTTGCTATGGCCTATTCAATAATTATTTGCCAAAGATCCTTATCCAGATCAATGGCGCCGTCTTCTTTAAAATGCACGCCCTCGGCCAGTAATATCGCCTTTTGACGCTCAGGCCCGCCGAAAACGTGTCCCGGAGCTAAAGTCCCGGATTTATTGACCACCCGGTGGCACGGCAGGCCTTCCGGCGCGCCGCGCATAGCCCACCCCACTATTCTACCCCCTCCGGGGTTTCCCAAAAGTGAAGTGATCTGACCGTATGTAGCCACTTTTCCTTCGGGGATCCGGGCTACTATTTGGTAAACCTGGTTGAAAAATCCCTCCATATAAACCCCCAATTCCTTGGTATTCAAAAAGAATAGTTCCTTATTAACAATTCTTTTTAAAAGCCCAAGATCCTGTGGTAAAATTTAATTCCGATGTAACTTGTTGTAAACAATAAACCCTTGTTAACCATAATCAAATCCGGTATAATAAATTTATATAATTTATTGTGCGGAAATTGTCATTTCTGGTATATTTCATTCTTCTGAAGGTTGCTGGGGGTTTACCTCTGAGCGGAAAGCAACTGTAAGGAAATTGGGAACCACTTGTTTGACAGCACAACAGGAGGTGTTTTTTTTATTGGCTCTTTTTAACAAGCAAGAACGGGTTTTACTGATCCCGCTGGGAGGGTTGGGGGAGATCGGCAAAAACATGCTGGTCGTCGAGTATAACAAGGAAATTATTGTCATCGACGCCGGTTTGATGTTTCCCGACGAGGACATGTTAGGCATTGATCTAGTAATCCCCGATGTCTCCTATTTGATTGAAAATAAGGATAAAGTGAAGGGCATTATTTTAACCCACGGGCATGAAGATCACATTGGGGCTTTGCCTTATATCCTTAAACAAATCAATGTTCCCATTTACGGGACCAAGCTAACCCTGGGGTTGGCTAAAGGCAAGTTTGAGGAGCACAACATGGTACGGGAAGTTGCCATGAATAACGTCAAAGCGGGCGATCAAGTCCGAATAGGCAGTTTTTTAGTGGAGTGCATCCATGTAAATCATAGTATCGCCGATGTAATCGCTTTGGCCATTCATACCCCGGCCGGTATCATTCTCCACACCGCTGATTTTAAGTTTGATCATACGCCGGTCGACGGCCGGGTAACCGACTTCCGTAAATTGGCGGAACTGGGGGACAAGGGGGTCTTGGCGCTGCTTTCCGACAGCACCAATGTGGAAACCACCGGTTATACCCCATCCGAAAGAGACTTGGCCAAAACCTTTGAGGAGCTTTTTCTCCAGGCAGACGGGCGTATTTTAGTGACTACATTCGCTTCCAACATTCACCGGATTCAACAAATAATCGATACCGCTTATCAGCACGACCGGAAAGTGGCTTTAGTCGGCCGCAGCATGGTCAATGTGGCCTCTATCGCCATGGAACTTGGTTATTTAAAAGTACCGGAAGGTTTGCTGATCGAGATCGATGAAATTGATCGTTACCCCGCCAATCAAGTAACCATTATCACGACTGGCAGTCAAGGGGAGCCTATGTCCGCTCTTTCTAGAATGGCTACCTCCGAACATAAAAAGATCAATATCATGCCGGGGGATACGGTTATTATCTCCGCTTCAACCATTCCCGGCAATGAACGTTTAATAGCCCGCACCATTAATCATCTTTTTAAACAGGGCGCCAGGGTAATATATGAATCGGTATCGGGGGTTCATGTTTCGGGACATGCCAGTCAGGAAGAGCAGAAGTTAATGCTCAACCTGGTCAAACCGAAGTTTTTCATGCCGGTTCACGGTGAATACCGGCATTTGGTGCAACATGCCCGGATGGCTGTTGATGTGGGTATTGAGAGTGAGAATGTGGTTATTGCCGAGAATGGCGATATGGTCGAACTGACTAGAGAGAAGATTAAGGTCATCGGCAAGGTGGCCTCTGGCAAGATCTTTGTCGACGGGCTCGGGGTTGGTGATGTCGGCAATATCGTGCTCCGGGACCGCAAACAACTATCCCAGGACGGTATTTTGATCGTTGTGGTAACCATCGATAAGGAGACCGGCAGGATTGTGGCGGGCCCGGATATCGTTTCCCGGGGTTTTGTCTATGTAAGGGAGTCGGAAGCGTTAATCGAAGAAGCCAAGGATAAGGTAAAGCTGGCCTTGGAGCGCTGCACCGAGTATTCCGACTGGTCAACCATTAAGAACCAAATCCGGGAGATTTTAAGCAAGCATCTTTACGGGCGGATGAAACGGCGTCCCATGATTTTACCGATTATAATGGAGGTGTAACAACCTCCATTTACATAGAAAATGAACAGCCTCCATCCCCTCAGATGGCCTATCAAGGGTCATCGAACGGATCCTCCAAGTGGTTTAAAATCTGCTTTAATTCATCCTCCCATTTTAATTGATGGTAGGTGAGGATCTCCCGTCTCACAACCGAAGGAGTCCGGCAATGAGAACAGACAATCCCGATTAAATCATGTTTTTTGTTAATGACATAATGAAGGGTGTCCACCTCGCAACGGGGGCAAAGATAAATATGATCCAATTCTTGATAGTCCATTAAAACCGCTCCCTATAAACATCCTTATCAAACCGGTTAAAGTTGCCTTTCCACAGCTATTAATATTTTGCGTGGAAGGCAACTAAAAATCCCTGGCAACTAAAGTAAGAGTTTTTGCCAAAAAATTCTCTATTTTCGCATAACGGAAGGAATGGTGATAATTTTCACGAATTATTATGATTAAAATTTGTGATCTAACCGTTTTTGGAGGGAAATGGATGGAAGGAGAGGAACTTAAATACTGGTTATGGTGGAACAGGGTTCCGGGAATCGGTCCCATCCGCTTTTACAAATTGCTGGAAGTATATGGCTCAATGGCTGATGCCTGGCGGGCCCCGCTCCGGGATTTAAAGGCGGTTGTCGGCGAAAAAGCTCTGGCGGGGTTGATTGAAACCAGGAAAACCTGGGATCCGGAGCAAGAATTTAACAAGGTTGCTCATTTAGGTTTCCGGATTTACTGCCATCCTGACCCCGGCTATCCGCCAATTTTAAAAAAAATTGCCGACCCGCCCCCAGTTCTTTACGCCTGGGGTGGTTTTGAATATGGAGACGATATCGCCGTGGCGATTATTGGCACCCGTAACCCGACTCCAGTGGGAGCCTTCAACGCCCGGGACTTGGCCGCCCAATTAACTAGACAGGGGTTGACGATCATTAGCGGTATGGCCCGGGGAATCGATTCCGAAGCGCATAAAGGGGCCATTCAGGCAAGTGGAAGAACTATAGCCGTCCTTGGTTGCGGGTTGGACATTCCCTATCCCCCTGAGAACGAACCGCTAATGGAACAGATCGCCGGATCGGGGGTGGTAATCTCCGAGTTTCCGCTGGGGACTAAACCTTTGGCCCAAAATTTTCCCGCCCGTAACCGGATTATTAGTGGATTAAGCTTGGGAGTGGTGGTGGTTGAAGCGGCCAAGGACAGCGGTTCATTAATTACGGCTGGTTTTGCGCTTGAACAAGGACGGGAAGTCTTTGCGGTCCCCGGAAGCATCGGCAACGAGGGCAGCAAAGGCCCCCACAAATTAATCCGCCAAGGAGCCAAATTAGTTGAAACCTATCAGGATATATTAAACGAACTCTCGATTCCTCAATTATCAGACGCTGAAATCGTTTCCAGCGGATATACACCCGCCAATGAAATGGAAGCCAGGATTATAACAGCCATGAATCGGGAACCATTACATATCGATCAGATTCTTCGCCGCTCCGGCTTGGCCTCGGCTCAAGTCAACGCGGCTCTGGTTCAATTGGAGCTAAAAGGAGCGGTGAAAAGATTCCCAGGTCAAATGTACCTCCGGATTAAATAGAGTATCTTTACATTTAAGGCATAAATGATATAATTATGGAGGTTTAGGATGACCGTACCGCCTTAAGAGGTAGAGCGCTCCATCATTTAAGAATACTCCATGGATTGGTTTTCTTGGAAACTATTTTTTATAAAGCATATCCTGATTCTTGCCGAAATAGTTATTATACAGCCGGAAGGATTGTATTGGCTTGTTTACAATTCCTCCGGAGAGAACTTTGGGGAATCAAAGTTCTTTCAGATTAAGGGGATGAAATAATGGAAAGGGTTATCGAGATTGTCAGCTACATAATGAAACAGGTTTTGTTTCAGGGAGATATCTCCTGTACGGAACGGGATCTGATAGACGCCCTTGTTCAACAGGGATTTCATCCGGAAGAAATCGAGCAGGCTTTTAAATTGCTTTATTCGCTCCCTAATACCTTAAAATCCGGGATTCAGGAGTTGAGTGAACTCTCCGATCTTGAAGACGGTCACCGGATTTTTAGTTCAGCCGAAAAGAAAAAATTGTCTTTGCCTTGTCAGAGCGAGATTTTACGCTTAGTGAACAATGATTTATTAAGCTTGACCGAATTGGAAAAAGTTCTGGCCGAAGCCTTGCAAATGGATACGAATGAAGTCGGTTTGAAGGAACTTGAGTTGATTCTGCATAAAGTAATTGCCGATGAGGAACGATTATTAATGATTCTACCTCATCCGGCGGAACTTGGGCCTTTTTTCTTTCTTAATTAAACAGCATCTCGGGATGGGTTGGGGGTTATTTTGATAGCCCTTTTTTTATGCGGATCGATATGTAAAATTATGGGGGAATCGTTTTGAAAACATTGGTAATTGTTGAATCACCGGCTAAGGCTAAGACTATTGAGAAGTATTTGGGTAAGAAGTTTACCGTTAAAGCTTCAATGGGCCATGTGGTTGATTTGCCAAAGAGCCAGTTCGGGGTGGACCCCAAGAATGATTTTAAACCAAAGTACATAACCATTCGCGGCAAAGGAAAGATCATTCAAGATTTAAAAGACTCGGTTAAAAAGTCAGAATCTGTTTTACTGGCTACTGATCCCGATCGTGAAGGCGAGGCCATCTCCTGGCATCTGGCTAAAACCCTGGAACTTCCCCCCCAAGGGTTTAAACGGATCGAGTTTCATGAAATCACTAAAAAAGCGGTGGAAAATTCGCTTAAAAATCCCCGCGACATCGATATGAACCGGGTAAATGCACAGCAAGCCCGGAGAATTTTGGACCGGATCGTCGGTTATGAGTTAAGTCCGCTGTTATGGAAAAAAATCAGGCGGGGCTTAAGTGCCGGCCGGGTGCAATCGGTGGCAGTAAGACTGGTTTGTGAGCGGGAAAAGGAGATTCAGGATTTTAAACCGGAAGAGTACTGGAGTATTACCGGAGAGTTTTTAACCGCCAAACGGGAAAAGTTTACCGCCAAATTAGCGGCTATCGGGAAGAAAAAAGCGGAGATTTCCAATGAAACCGAGGCCCGACGGATCGAAGCCGGTATTAAAAATAACCAGTTTGCGGTGGTCGAGGTTAAAAAGAAGGAACGCCTCCGGAACCCGGCGCCTCCATTTACCACCAGCAGTTTACAACAGGAGGCGGCCAGGAAAATAGGTTTTGGCCCCCGGAAAACAATGGTTTTAGCCCAACAACTATATGAAGGGTTGGAGCTGGGCGATCAAGGTATTGAAGGCTTGATCACCTATATGCGCACAGATTCGGTGCGGGTGGCCGAGGAAGCCCAAGCTGCAGCCAGGGAAGTAATTGCCGCCAGATTCGGCCCGAATTTTTTACCGGAAACGATCCCGGTTTATAAAACTAAAGCCGCTGGGGCCCAGGAGGCGCATGAGGCCATCAGACCCACCAGTGCTGCCCGGCATCCGGAATCGGTTAAACCGTTTTTAAATAAAGACCAATACCGGCTTTATCAGCTTATTTGGAGCCGCTTCATTGCCAGTCAGATGCGGTCGGCTGTTTTTGACACCGTCTCCGCCGATATTAGCGGCGGGGAGTACCTATTCAAGGCGACCGGCAATATCCTTAAGTTTTCCGGTTTTCTAGAAGTTTACCAGGAGGGAAAAGACGATGAAACCCCGGAAGAAGAGGAGCGTTTACCGGAATTAACCCCGGGAGAAGAGGTAAAAATGGTTAAAATAGATCCCATCCAGCATTTCACTCAGCCTCCGCCAAGGTATACCGAGGCGACTCTAATTAAGACTTTGGAAGAGAAGGGAATCGGAAGGCCTAGCACCTATGCCCCCACCATCGACACAATTTTGAAACGAAACTATTGTTTGCTGGAGGAGAAGAGACTTAAACCGACCGAGTTGGGGCAGATTGTGGTAGAGTTATTAATTCAAAAATTTCCCCAGATAGTTGATTATGATTTTACCGCCGACTTGGAAGAAAAGTTAGATAAAATCGCCGAAGGCGGTATTGACTGGGTAAAGTTGTTGGCCGATTTTTACGGACCTTTTAACAAAGAAGTGGAGAAAGCCATGGAAAACGTCGAACGGGTAACCGTGCCTTTGGAGGAGAGCGATGAAAAATGCGAGAAATGCGGCCGGACTATGGTATATAAATACGGCCGCTTCGGTAAATTCTTGGCTTGTCCCGGTTACCCGGAATGCAAGAACACCAAACCGATAAGGAAGGAGCTGGGAGTGGCCTGTCCAAAATGCGGAACAGGGCAAATAACTGAAAGGAAGTCGAAAAAGGGCCGGCGTTTCTATGGCTGCAATCAATACCCTAAATGTGATTTTGTCAGTTGGGAACGGCCTTATAAAGATCCCTGCCCTCAGTGCGGCTCCATGTCCGTGGTTAAAGGCGGGAAAACCGCCAAAGAAATCGTTTGTTTAAATCCAAAATGCGGTCATACCGAAAAATTTATTGAACAAGGTGAATCTATTTGAATCCGGTTAAAATTATCGGCGCCGGTTTGGCTGGCTCCGAAGCCGCTTGGCAATTGGTGAAAAGGGACATTCCGGTAGAAATCTGGGAGATGCGGCCGGAACATCTAACCCCGGCCCATAAGAGCGGAGAATTTGCCGAGTTGGTCTGTAGTAATTCCTTCCGTGGAACATCGCTGGAAAACGCCGTCGGACTTCTAAAAGAGGAAATGCGGCTGCTGGATTCCTTGATTATGAAAGCCGCTATGGAAGCTAAGGTGCCGGCGGGAGGAGCGCTGGCGGTAGACAGGGGGGTTTTCTCCCGTATCATTACTGAAACCCTTAGCCAGCATCCTCTGGTTGAAGTAATCCGCGCTGAAGTTTGCCAGATTCCTGAAGGGACCGGTATTATCGCCACCGGTCCGTTAACTTCTCCAGGATTGGCTGAAGCGATTAAAGACTTTGTCGGGCGGGACTATTTTTATTTCTATGATGCGGCCGCCCCAATCGTCACCGGCGAGTCCCTTAACCGGGCACAGGTCTTTGCCGCTTCGCGTTATGGTAAAGGGGAGGGGGTCTATTTAAACTCCGCCTTTACCAAAGAAGAATATTTAAACTTTTGGAACCAGTTGGTAAACGCGGAGGTGGCTGAGGGGCATTTACCCTCCGAAAAGGCCATCTTTTTTGAAGGATGTATGCCGGTGGAAGTTTTGGCGAGGCGAGGCCCGGACACTTTGCGTTATGGGCCGATGAAACCGGTCGGCATAACCGATCCCCGGACCGGGAAGCGCCCTTACGCTTTAGTCCAATTACGGCCGGAGGATTGCGAAGGCCGCTTATATAATTTGGTGGGTTTTCAAACTCATTTAAAATGGGGGGAGCAGCAAAGGGTTTTCCGGTTGATTCCCGGGCTCGAAAACGCCGAATTTGTCAGGTATGGGGTTATGCACCGCAATACTTATCTTAACGCCCCGGCGGTTTTGGAGGAGACCTTGCAATCTAAGTCCCGGGCGGATCTTTTCTTTGCCGGACAAATGACCGGGGTCGAAGGGTATGTCGAATCCGCAGCTTCAGGGTTAGTAGCCGGGCTGAACTGCGCCCGGTTCGTCAAAGGCGAGCCTTTAATCAAATTTCCGCCGGAAACTGCCGTTGGGGCCTTGATTTCTTACATCTGCAACGCTGATCAGCGGTATTTCCAACCGATGAATGTAAACTTCGGACTGTTTGCCCCTTTAACCGGGCAAACCCGGGCTAAAAAAGAGCGCCGCAGCCAATACGCCCGCAGGGCTCTAACAGTTATATCCAAATTAGGAATTGGGTACAATTCGTTAAATTAAGACGCATTTCGTTAAAATTCGGTTTTTGTTGTTATTTTTCGTTAATTGTGTTATCATAAGGACGGGGTTAAATGTTAGCGATTGGGAATTTGACAGATGAGTTCCTCGCTTATTTGCGGGTGGGCAAAAATGCTTCCAGCCATACCTTGGAAAGTTATGGATTGGATCTTTTGCAGTTCCAGCGATTTTTGGAACAGGAACGGCTTAATTCTCTTTTGGAAATTGATCATATTCTAATCCGGAAATATCTGGGGGCCTTAAAAGAAAACCGGCTGGAGCGGGCCACCATAGCCCGTAAAGTCTCCTGTCTCAGGTCATTCTTTAAGTTCCTTTGCCGGCAGGGTTATTTAGGTGAAAACCCGATTTTGGGAATCTCCACGCCGAAGTTGAACAAGCGGTTACCCAAATTTTTCTATCCGGAAGAGATTGAGAGGTTATTGAATGCGCCTGACAAGTCCAAGCCTTTAGGCATCAGGGATGTCGCAATTCTGGAGATCCTATATTCCAGTGGGATTCGGCTTCAGGAACTTGTTGGATTGACAATGACCGATCTCGATTTAAGCCGTGGTTACCTCCGGGTGCTTGGAAAAGGAGCCAAGGAGCGTTTAGCGCCTATAGGCGACTATGCCAAACAGGCCCTGGAAATATACTTACAAGAGGTGAGACCCAAACTTTTAGCTAAAAGCGGTAATTCCAACCCGGTGGCCAATGTATTCTTGAATTATCGCGGAACACGTCTCAGCGGCCGGAGTATTCAGCGGTTATTATCTAAATATCTCCAATTGATGGCTTTTAACCGGAAAGTCAGTCCTCACACCATCCGCCATACTTTCGCCACTCATCTGTTGGAAAACGGGGCTGATTTGAGGGTGGTACAGGAATTGTTGGGACATCTAGATATTTCCAGTACGCAAATTTATACTCATATAACCAAAGAACGTATTCGTACGGTATATCTTAAAAACCATCCCCGGGCGTAATTAATACCGTTTTGAATTCAAAAAGATTCGTAAGCAAAATAAACTGTATGTTTTGATTGCAACTTGGTATCATAAGTTTTTTAATTTCCAGAAATACTAATACTGCAGTGAAAAGTATTATTTTACCTTTTGAAAATAAAGCCGAACGCATAAAGAAATGGATTTTCAGGGGCTTAAATTTAAAGTTTTCGCTGTAGAACTAAAACATTTACCTAACAAACAAAGGATTTTCTAAGGAGACGATTACAGATGGTAATATTGGAAAAACTTCGGGAACTTGAAGGCCTTTTAAAAAAGGAAAATTTGGCTACCGCTGAATTAGTTTCGGCTTTCTCAGAGGCTATCGGCTGTAATACCTATTTAATTAACGCCAATGGCGATATCATTGGCACTTCCTTGCCAAACGGCAACGACTGCACCAAATTGGCCAAAGGCGCCACTCCGGAGCTGAAATTGGAGTTCAAACAGAGAATTGGCTTTATTTTCCAAACTGCGGCCAATTTACCGTTGGAGGCCTGCTTTTTAAAGGATGACAATTGTTTTGCTGCGAATACTTTTATGACCATAGTGCCCCTGCGGAACCCCCGCGCTACCTCCGGTCATCTTTTATTGACTAAAAGGGAAAAACAATTCTCCGAGGAAGAATTGGTTTTGGCTGAAGCCGCTTCCTTGATAACCAGCATTTATTTGTATGAGGGAGGGCTCAATAACGGAGCCTCCGAACCGCAGCAAAAGAATAATGTGGATTTGGTTTTAGATTCATTGTCCTTTTCGGAGATTAAAGCCATCAACAGCGTGTTTAAAGAGTTAAACGGTACGGAAGGCTTTTTGGTCGCCAGTAAGATTGCGGATCAAATCGGCATTTCCCGCTCGGTGATTGTGAACGCAATGCGGAAATTGGAGAGCGCCGGTATTGTCAATTCGCGTTCCCTAGGTATTAAAGGCACTTATATCAAGATTAAGAATAATTATTTCCTGGATGCCTTGAAAGCCAGAGTTAGATAATAAAGAAAAGCATTATGAAAAAGGCTTTAACATCAAACACGATGTTGAGGCCTTTTTGTTTTTAATGCCGGTACCGGCTATTTTAAGTTTTATACCATTTAGCAGCCCTGGTAAAACTCAAAATAAACGGGGATACGATATGATAATGGATAAATACCTCAAATACAGCGCCAGCAAAAAGTTGATCAGTCCATACCTAACATTTTAAAGCCGGCTTTGTAAAACGGCGACCCAATTTTTGTAAGCCTTCAGGTACTCTTCGTTTAAATCATCATTGGGATGAATTGTCTTAATTAATTGCAATCCTGCGAAAGCCTCTTGGAAATTACGATAAATTCCGGCTCCAAGGCCGGCGCCCCGGGCTGCGCCTTGGGAGCCATCGGTGTTGTAAAGTTCCACCCGGGCGCCGCTAACCGTGGCAAATGCTTCACTGAAAACCGGGCTTAAGAACATATTGGCGTAACCGGCTTTTACAGTTTTTACCTCGATACCCATTTCATTCATAATACTTAGACCGTAGTTTAAAGCGAATGCTATTCCCTCCTGGGCCGCGCGCAGGAGATGGGACCGTCCGTGAATATTGAAGTCCAGACCGTGAATCGAGGCCTGAATGTTTTTATTTTCGAGGGTTCTTTCGGCGCCGTTCCCATAGGGTAGAATCAGTAAGCCTCTTGAACCGACCGGAGCTTCGGCGGCCAATCGATTCAATTCTTCATAACTCAGTCCGTCGGTGCAATTCTGCTTAATCCAGCGGTTAAGGATACCGGTGCCGTTTACGCATAAGAGACTTCCGTAACGGGGGTTTTGTTGAGAATGGTTGACGTGAATAAAGGTATTGACCCGGGATTTGGGATCAAAGTTGGGCTTATCACTGACGCCATAAACCACTCCGCTGGTTCCGGCGGTGGCGGCTAATTCGCCCGGATTTAGGACATTTAAAGAAAAAGCGTTGTTGGGCTGGTCGCCGGCCCGGTAGGCAATAGGGATCCCTGGTTTTAAGCCCAGATCGGCAGCAGCCTGCCTGGTTAATCCGCCCTGAACCGCAAAAGTGGGAACTACTTCAGGAAGCAGGCCGGGATTGATACCATAATAATCGAGCAGCAATTGGGCGGTTTGGCCCGCTAGATAATCCCAGAGGATCCCTTCGGATAATCCGGAAGGGGTGGTTCTAATAACTCCACTAAGCTTCATAGCGATATAATCACCGGGGAGCATTGCTTTATAGACTTTGGCGTAAATTTCCGGTTCGTTTTGCTGGACCCATTTCAACTTGGAGGCGGTAAAGTTGCCGGGGGAATTTAACAGGTTTTGCAGGCATTTCTGCCGGCCAATGGCTGCGAAGGCTTCGTCTCCAATCGTTACCGCCCGGCTGTCGCACCAGATGATGGCCGGTCTTAAAACCTGGTGGTTTTTATCAACCATTACCAATCCATGCATTTGGTAGGAGATGCCGATGGCCTTTACATCTTGGAGATTCGCGCCGGATAAATTTTTAAGTTCGGCGGTGGCCAACTTTACATGCTCCCACCAGGTTTCCGGTTGTTGCTCCGCCCAGCCGGGCTTCGGAGCGGCTATTGCCAGTTCGCTTTTGGGTGAAGTAGCGGCGGCTAAAACTTTGCCAGTCGCGGCTTCCATTAAGGTGGCTTTAATTGATGAGCTTCCAATATCAAACCCCAATAAATAACCCATGGTCTCACTTCTTTCTTTAAAATTCTTGTTATAATCTTCTTAGCTGGATGAACCCTTAAGATGGAAAAACAATTCAGAAGTTCTCGGCCGTCATTAATTGATCAATTACCAGACTGGCCATACCCATGGCGGTAGTTTGGTTTTTTAAGCGTGAAAATTCAAGCGTAAATCCGCCAAAAGTCTTGTCTAGCGAACGTTCTTTAATTTGCCGTAAAAGTTTAGGATAGATCAGCTCCCTGGCTTCCACAATTTTACCGCCGATTATCACCATATCCGGGTTTAAACCGTTGACTAGATTAGCGATGCCTATCCCTAAATAACGGATATTAGATTCCAGGACCTCCATGGCATATTGGTCTTCCTTAAAAACTAAATCCAAAAATTCCTCGTAATTATGGATTTTTCTCTGAGAGATCTGATTATAGAGTTTTAAAGCCGCTTCGTTGGAGATATAAACCTCCCAGCAGCCTTGATTGCCGCAACGGCAGGTCAATCCGGACGGCTCTATCGTCATATGACCGAATTCGCCGGCGTAATAAGAGTGGCCTGTAAATAACCTGCCGTTAGTGATCAAACCACAACCGACTCCGATACCAATTGAAACATAAATAAAATTTGTTACCGCCCCGGCGACCCCAAAGGCTTTTTCACCGAGGGCGGCGGCGTTAGCCTCATTTTCAATTATGATTGGTTTATCGATATTGAGTAACTGTTGCAGATTGACATTTTGCCAACCCAGGTTGGGGGCGAACTCCACAACCCTCGATTTGCTGTGAACAATTCCCGGGACCCCGATTCCTATCCCGCCGATCCTTTCCGGGGCTATGTTGTTCTCTTTGGCGATCCGCCGGATGTTATCATTTAGGAGTGGAATAACACGCCACTCGTCTTTATTTTGGAAAAAATCCTCACTGGTAGCGATGGCGTTTCCAACGGAATTGGTAAGGACGGTAATAATCCGGTCAACTTGCAAATCGAGCCCGATAACATAAAAAGCCTGGGGGTTTATTTGGTATAATGCGGATTTACGGCCGCCGGTGGATTTAGCAGTACCGCATTTGATGATTTTATTTTGGGCGGTTAATTCATTAATAAAATTGGAGACTGAAGTCGGACTTAATCCAAGATTACCGGCAATTTCACTTTTGGAGATCGGCGAGTTCTTCTGGATCAGCTCTAAGAT